>JALUUP010000033.1 GCA_027021285.1 Bacteroidota bacterium
CTCGATTGACGCGAGGTCACCTTCGTATCCCGGCGCACCGGGCAAGGGCAACAAGTGAATAACTCCAATCAGCCTGGGGAACATGATACGCCTCTCTTCGGGTTGTAAAACCTCTTTCCAAACGGTTCAGAAATTGATAGCTTCGCCCAGCGAATCCGCCGCCGCTTCCATGATAGCCTCTGCAAGTGTGGGGTGCGCGTGGACCGTCTTCATGATTTCCTGTTCCGTGGCTTCCAGTGTGCGGGCAAGTCCAACCTCGGCGATAAGCTCCGTGGCCTCCGGACCGATAATGTGCGCCCCGAGGAGATCGCCATACTTCGCATCGAAAACCAACTTGACAAACCCGGTGGCGTGACCAAAGGCAATGGCTTTGCCGCTTGCCGTGAACGGGAATTTGCCCACCCGGACTTCGTGGCCTGCTTCTTTCGCCGCCGCTTCCGTCATGCCCACGCTCGCCACCTGCGGCTGGCAGTACGTACAAGCGGGGATGTTGTCGTAATTCACGGGCGCCGGATCCTTGCCCGCGATCGTTTCCACGCAGACAATGCCTTCCGCGGACGCCACGTGGGCGAGCCAGGGCGGGCCGATGACGTCGCCGATAGCGTAAACGCCCGGTACGTTCGTGCGGTATGAAGCGTCCACGGGAATACGGTCTTTTTCCACCTTCACACCGATCTTTTCCAGACCGAAGTTGTTCACGTTCCCTTCCACTCCCACCGCCACAAGGACGAGGTCCACTGAGAGAGTTTCCGCGCCGCTCTTTCCCTCGACGGTGACGCGCACGTCGTCCTCCCCCGTCTCAACAGCGGTGACCTTGCACTCCACCCTCATCCCTATTTTCATCTTGCGAAAACTACGCTCCAGTTCTTTCGACACGTCTTCGTCTTCCAAGGGCAGGACGTGCGGAAGCATTTCGACAAGAGTAACCTTGGTGCCGAGTGCATTGTAAAAATAGGCGAATTCCACCCCGATGGCTCCGGCGCCGATGATGAGCATACTTTCAGGCACCTTATCGAGCGTCATGGCCTCGGTGCTGGTGATCACCCTCTTCCGGTCGATGATGACGCCGGGAACGGAGCGGGGATGCGCGCCCGTGGCGATAATGATGTGCTTCCCAAAGATGGAGCCTGTCTTCTTGCCTTCGGTGTCGAGCAACTCCAGCGTATTCGCTGATGTAAACGTTCCGTAGGCTTCCACGTGATCGACCTTGTTCTTTTTAAAGAGATAGGACACGCCTTTCGAGAGACGGTTTGCGACATCCCGGCTGCGTTGTATGATCTTGTTGAAATCGAACTCCAGTTTCTCGAAGGAAATACCGAACTCTCCCGCATGTTGCAGAGTCCACCACAGTTCGGCGTTGCGCAGAAGCGCCTTTGTGGGTATGCAGCCCCAGTTCAGGCATACGCCGCCGAGGCGCTTCGCTTCCACGCAAGCGGTTTTCAAACCCAGTTGCGCAGCGCGTATCGCCGCCGTGTACCCGCCGGGTCCGCCGCCTACCACAATGACGTCGTAATCTTTTTGCATGGTTTCTTGTCCCATTTTTATGATATGTTCACTGTACGTACTTTTTAAAACATGGATAATCGAAGTAAAGTAGGGAAGAGCCGGGATAATGCAAAGCTGGCCCGGCAAGGAGAACGACACGGGTAACTTATCCCCTTTGAAAACAATGCCTGTAAAACCAATCATCCGACTGGGAACGTTCATCCTCGTGTTGTTGACCGGCTTCATCGCCGGAACGATTGTTCGGGCACAGGATTTCGATTCCGTGCGGGTGTATGAAATGGGAGAAGTCGTTGTCACCGGTTCACGGGTATACGCCGCTCCGGGAACCATCCATCGCGTACCGGCGCGGGAGCTCGAATCAGTCGACGCCCGGGACCTGGGCTCCTTGACAACGTACATTCCATCGTCGCGCGTGGAAGTCAATTCCCGCGGCGAGACCCAGCTTTTCCTTCGCGGCGCGGGCGAGCGCCAACTCCTCGTATTCCTGGACGGCACGCTCTTGAACATCCCCTGGGACAACCGGGCCGACCTCTCTTTGATTCCAGCGGAAGCTGTGGCGCACATAACCACCAGCGCGGGACTTGCTTCCGTACTGTACGGGCCCAACTCGCTGGGCGGCGTTGTCAACGTCGTGACGCGAGAATACGCCAGTGAACCCGGTTCTTTTTCCTCACGCATTCTTTTCGGTGACAACGGCACGTTCGAGGCGACGGGATACGGCGGCACCCCCGCGGGAAACTGGCATTTCATGGCGGGTGGAGGCTATCGTCGTACGGACGGCTTCAGCCTTCCCTCGGCATACGACCTTCGCTTGAACGGCGGCAACAGCCTGCGGCGCGGGACGCAGCGCGAACTGGCCGACGCGCTCCTGCGCGCCGGCTACATCTTTCCATCAGGAGACGAGATTACCCTGGCTCTCCGGTTCATTGACGGCACGCAAGGGGTCGCGCCGGAGATCGGCTCCAGCAAACCGCGTTTCTGGAATATTCCGCTCTCCCGCCGCGAGATACTGACCTTGCAGATGAAGAATCACCTGGGCAACGGGACCGGGACCATGTTGGAATCTTCCTTGTCTCTCGACTTTTCCCAGAACCGGATCGAGCAGTTCGACGACGCGACCCATTCCAACCTCGATGACGCGGAGTCGGGAAATGATCGTACCGTAAGCGGTCGGATGCTTTTGAAGACACTCGCGGGAGAACGAAGCCTGTTGCGGGCGGGTGTAAGCGGTTTCCTGTCGGAGCACATCGAGTCTTTTTTCTCGTTACCGGGCATCGAAAACACATACGCGCAGTACCTGTTGAGCCTCGGCGCCGAGTACGAATACCATCCCGGCAATTCCTGGGTATTGCTTGCAGGCGGAAGCGTCGATGCTTCCGGTTATCCTTCCACGGGCGACAAACCTGTCGTGAATGCCACGGTCAACAGTTCGTTCACGGCCGGATTCGTGTGGTCGGCCGCAGAACGCCTTAGCATCAGGGGAACGGTGGGACGCAAAACTCGCTTCCCTTCGATGCGGGAGCTGTTCTCCGGCGCCCTGGGAAAGTTTGCGCCAAACCCGGGACTGAAACCTGAGAACGCCATTGTCTCCGAGATCGGCGCGCATTTCTCTGCCGGCATGTTCGACTTCGACGTGGCCGGCTTCGGCACATTTATTCGCGATGGTATCACCAGGATCACCCTAGCCGACAATCGATTTCAGCGCGTCAACCTCGACAACATCATGCGAACCGGTATCGAGACACGTTTTACCATCATGCCTTCGCCCGGATTTCGCTTCTCGGGATGGGTCACGTACCTGTACGCGCGGGGGGAAAACCAGGAAACAAAGACTTTTTCAGATACGCTCGAATACGAACCCTCGTTGACGGCGTTTCTTGTCAGCACGTGGGAGGTGACCGACCACGTGCAGTTGCTGGCGGAAATGGATTACCAGAGCAGGAAATTCGGTCTTCTGGCCGGGGCGTCCCGGTTCATCGCCGTGGAGCCACGGATCGTGTTCAACGCGCGTCTTTCCGTTCAACTCGGACGCGTTGCGGGGGCGCCGTTGAGCGTGTTTTTCCGCGTCAACAACATTTTCGACCAGGTGATGTACTACAAAGCGGGATTGCCGGGACCCGGAAGAACGGTTCGGGCAGGTTTCCGCATGTTGTTTCATTGATCCAGCCATGACAGGAAATTCCACGAACGTTATCCGGCAGCGGAAAAGCCCGACGCCGCATCTCACCCGGCGGTTGGCGGCTTTGTTGGTTCTGTTGGTCGCAGCCTCTCCCTCCCTTTGGGGGCAACAGCCATCGCTTACGGTCGAGGTCCGCGGCATCGAGTATTTACCGAGCGAAAGGATCATGGAAGCCCTGCGAGACCATTACCAGGACGACCGGGATTACCTTGACACGGTTGCCGTCCAGTCGTCCCTTGCGGCGATTGCCGCGAGCGAGGGATTCTTCCAATCCCGAATCGACAGTATTCACACGCTGGAGAACGATTCCGCAACAACGATAACCGCTTTTGTGCACGAGGGCCGGCGCGCCGTAATACGAGAGCTTAGCGTCGCCAACAACAAGGCGTTGTCCGATTCCGTGCTCCTGGACCTGGCCGATGTAGTGCGGGAGAATGTCTTCTCACCTTCCGTGCTCGAGTCCGACATCGAACGCATCATCAAACGGTATGAACACGAGGGATATCCGTTTGCTTCCGTCGCGGTGACGGGAATTCGCCTTAACCACGCCCGGGACTCGGTGGATATCACCCTCGACGTGACCGAGGGCTCGCTGTTCCGTATTGATGAAATCACGGTGGTCGGCAATACGACCACGAACCGGGACGTGATCGTACGAGAGAGCCGCATTCGCAAGGGCGATGTGTACAACCCGGAGAAAATCATGAACATCCGCCGCATGTTGACGCGTCTCCGATTTTTTGAAACCGTCAATGAACCACAACTCTACGT
>JALUUP010000034.1 GCA_027021285.1 Bacteroidota bacterium
TGGAATCGGTCCATCCATCATCGATGCAGCGAAACAGGTCGTGGAAGCATCAGGGGTGGACGTACACTGGGAGGAATCCCTGGCGGGCATCCCGGCCATCGAGCAATTCGGCGATCCTCTTCCCCGCGAAACTATCGACGACATCGCCCGGAACAAGGTGGCGTTGAAGGGCCCTATTACGACGCCGGTGGGAGTCGGTTTTCGAAGCATCAACGTAGCCCTGCGAAAAGAATTCGATTTGTTCGTCAACCTGAGGCCCGCCCGATCGTTCGAGGGTGTCAGAAGTCTCTACCACGACCTGGACATGGTGATCGTGCGGGAAAATACCGAAGGCCTGTATTCCGGCATCGAGCACTACATCGACGCGCACAAGAGCGCAGCCGAGACGATTGGTATCGTGACCCGCGCAGGCTCCCGGCGCATCATCAAGGCCGCGTTCGAATTCGCCCGCTCGCACCGGAGGAAAAAAGTCACGCTGGTACATAAAGCCAACATCCTGAAATTCACCAGCGGAATGTTTCTCGACATCGGCAGAGAACTGGCGCCCGAATACCCGGACATCGATTTCGATGACAAGATCATTGACAACATGGCCATGCAGATGGTGATGAACCCGCAACAATTCGACGTAATCGTAACCACGAATCTCTTCGGCGACATTCTTTCCGACCTTGCCGCGGGCCTTGTCGGGGGCCTCGGTCTCGTCGCGGGCGCCAACATCGGGAATTCCGTGGCTATCTTCGAAGCGGTGCACGGTTCCGCCCCGGACATCGCCGGACTCGATATCGCCAATCCCACCGCCATCATCCTGGCGGCAGTCATGATGCTGGACCACCTGGGAGAAACAGCCGCCGCACAGCGCATCGAGAAAGCCGTCGCCGACGTGATCCGCGAGGGTACACATGTCACGCGCGACCTCAATCCCGATAACTTCGTCGGAACACGAAAAATGGCCGAACACATCGCCGCCAGAATGAACCAGAAGTCCTGATGCCTTCACCCGCCGTTCCTCCGCCGACGAAGAAAGCACTGGCTCTCATCTTCGTTATTGTCTTCATCGACCTCCTGGGCTTTGGAATCATTATCCCCATTCTTCCCAACTTCGCGCAACGCGGCTTCGGAGCCAGCGACACCATGGTGGGTCTGCTGGTGGGAATTTTCTCCTTCATGCAATTCGTTTTCACTCCTATCTGGGGGCGGATATCTGACGTCATAGGACGGAAGCCCATCCTGGTGTTCGGGCTCATGTGTTCCGTCGCCGGGTACCTCATGTTCGGATTGGCGAATTCGCTCATGGTCCTTTTCATTTCCCGGATGCTTTCCGGCCTTGGCGGTGCAAACATCTCCGCCGCCCAGGCATACATCGCGGACGTAACCACTCCATTCAACCGGGCAAAAGGAATGGGGCTTATCGGGATGGCGTTCGGACTCGGTTTCGTCTTCGGCCCGTTCATGGGAGGGCTTCTTGTCGCCTACGGTTACGAGTACCCCGGGTTTGCCGCGGCAGGACTATCCGCAATCAGCCTGGTTACGACAATGATTGCGCTTCCGGAATCGCACGTTCACCGCGCGAAAAAAGTCACGGGCATCTCCGCGTCGCTTTCCGGAAAGGCATTGTTCACCGCGCTCCGCAAGCCGTTCATGGGCCCGATGCTCGTTCTGTACTTTTTCATCATCTTCGCCCTTGCGAATATCTTCTCCACGTTTCCCCTTCTGGCCGCACGGGACTACCACCTCAGTGACAGGGAGATCGGGTACCTGTACGGATATATCGGGCTGATCGGCGCCATTGTCCAGGGCGGCGGCATTCGCATCCTGCTCAGGTTTGTTTCGGAGCGAAAACTGTTCATCATCGGCAACGGAATTATGATGGCGGGGTTGGTACTTATTCCATACGCGGGAACCATTCCATTGCTTCTCGGAGCGTTGACCCTGTTATCTATCGGCAACGGTGCGAATAATCCCACGGCACTCAGCATCATCTCGAACCATGCGCGGAACGAGGAACAGGGAGGCGTTCTGGGCCTGACCCAGTCGTTATCCAGCCTGGCACGTGTTCTCGGCCCCGTCTGGGGTGGTTGGATCTTCGGCGCGGCAGGGCACGCATTTCCGTTCTTGACTGGCGGCGCCGTGATGATTATTGTTCTGGTAGCCAGTTTGAGAATGGCGCCTGAAAACAAGAATCAAAAGATACCGGATCAGGATGAATCCATTTTGGAAAATACATGAATCAGCGAACGCTCTACAAGACCATTGAAAAAATCGCGAGCCGCGATTACGACTCCGATGACAAGCTCATCAGCGCTGTCCTCGATGAAATCATCGACCACGAGCGTATCAATATTATCGGGGGGCGGGTCTGGAAGCTCCAACCTGAAAAGAAACAATACGTTCTCATCCACCAGGTGGGCGAAATCGAAAAGCTGAAGCGATCGTTCGCGCTGCGGCTCGACAGTTACGTGACGTTCAATGCCGTTGCAAGGAAACGTACCATCCTGGCTGAAGAAACAAACCGCACGCTGCGGAAAATCGGAATACGCCAGTACTCGGCAACAGGCGTAGGATCGAAGATCAAGGTCGGGAGAAGGAAATTTTACGAATATATCATGGCATTCAACGTACCGACCGTTCACTCCAACCTGGTGTACACTCTCAACATCATCAGCCAGGTGGTATCCGCCCGCATCGAGAAGCGGCGACAGGAACAGGAAAGCCGCGAACTCATGACCGAGCTGGACAAGGCGCGGCAACTCCAACGCCATATCCTGCCTGAACACCGCCAGGTGTTCGGGCCGTACGAGATTTACGGCGTAAGCGTTCCGGAGAAAATCGTGGGAGGGGATTTCTTCAACTACCTGCCGTTTCCCCAGGATGACCGCCAACTCGGCGTCGTCATCGGCGACGCCGCCAGCAAGGGGATTTCCGCGGCGATCCAGGCGCTGTTCGTTTCCGGTGCCCTGATGATGAGCGTGGAATACGAGACGAAAATCACCACCATGATGAGACGCATCAACGACATCGTCCACCGGATTTTTCCCGGCGACAGGTTCCTGACCATGTTCTACTGCGAATTGTTCATCGGCTTGCGGGGTTTGTCGTTGTTCAGCAACGCCGGGCACTCGAGCCCGATTTTCTACAGCGCCAAGACCGGCGAATTCAGGTTGCTCGAAGTCACCGGACCCATCATCGGCCTCCTCCCCGATCAACGCTACGCGGTCGGAACGGTAAACTTTTCACGCGGCGACCTGCTTCTGCTTTACACGGACGGAGTTACGGAGGCCAACAATGGCTCCGCTGAATTCGGGGAGGAACGACTTATGAAGACATTGAAACGCGTGGTCAAGAAAAGCCCCAAGGAAATAACCCTGGAGATCCTCCAGGAAGTACAATCATTCAGCGCCCAGGGCCGGTATCATGATGACAAGACCCTGGTCGTCATAAAACGCACGAGGTAGATCATGGCAGCACATTCATTCGACGTTGTTTCGGAACTCGACATGCAGGAAATGGATAACGCCGTGAACCAGGCCCTCCGCGAACTGAGGACACGGTACGACTTCAAGGGATCGAAAAGTACCATCGAGCTCAACCAGAAAGAAAAGCAACTCGTCATCGTCGCGGACGACGAGTTCAAGCTCAAATCGGTCGTCGATATCCTGGAGACGCGAGCCATCTCGCGGGGTATCTCGGTCAAAGCGCTCCAGTATCGCGAGGCGCGCCCGTCGTCACATGGAACTCTTCGCCAGGAAGTGGCATTACAACACGGTATCGACCGGGATAATGCCAAGAAGATTGTCAAAATCATCAAGGATTTGAAAATCAAAGTCCAGGCTTCAATCATGGAAGACCGGGTACGGGTTTCCGGCAAGAAAAAGGACGACCTGCAAACCGCTATCAGCGCGCTCAGGCAAGCCGACCTGCCCATTCCATTACAGTTCGTCAACTTCCGCTCATGAGCAGATACTTCGTTCCCGTCATCCTGTTGTTTCTCGCTTTATCACTTGAAGGGTATGCGCAACTGTTCTCGATCCAGGTCGCTCCTGCGGCGGGTGTGTCCGGACAGGCGCATGGCCTTCGTCATGGCGGAATAACCTATATCAACGCGAAAGAGTTCACGGATCTGGCCGGGCTTTCGTATTCCGAGAACAGCAGGAAGAGAAAAATCTCGATCGGTGTTCGCGGACACAGGTTGAAATTTTCCGCCGACAACGCTTTCGTTGTCGTTACCGATCCCGCGGAGCGGGAAGTCGTCCAACTCCGCCAGATTCCGGTTGAGGTCCGATACGACTTCAATGCGTATTACTTGCCTCTCCCGGCTGTGCGACCCCTGTTCCAGAAATACGGTGGCCTGAATTGGTCCCTTTCTCCGGACGGAAAAACGCTGCGTCTTCAGACGGGAACAGCGGTCACGACAACGATCGCGAATCCACCCGCGACGGCCGGCAAAAAA
>JALUUP010000035.1 GCA_027021285.1 Bacteroidota bacterium
AGTTTGATTACGCCGGACGCTTTGTCGTTGAAGCAAAACACGAATCCGTCCTGGCTGGCTCCGGGTTTCAAAGCACTCAAAGTATCGACCCACATGATATCGGTAAACGAAGAACTGCTCACGGTCCATCCATAGGGTGAAGACGGTGGGAGATCGAACCCGACACCGGGTGTCAGGATCTCGAGATGGAAGTCGTTGAGCGGTCCCGGCGGTTGATGGAGATTCGTCAGCGCCAACTCGTAACAGCAATCACCGAGAGGTTTGACCTTCACCGAGTCGCATCCCGTCGGTTCCGGCTCGCATTCGACGGTGATGGTTTCCGTGCAGACTTCTTTTCCACTCAGCGTGGTCTGTACGAGAAGCTGGATCACGGCGTTCGTGGAGTTGTTCTTCAGGCAAATGTTGAACCCACCCAGGTCATCTCCCGAGCTCAAAGCACTCGTCACCGTGGAGAAAGTGACATTAGTGGGGTTCAGTGTCTGTGGCCAGGGACCGTTGGCTGAGGAGATTGTAACGTTCGGACTTAGTACGGTGACGTGGAAATCGTTCAACGGTCCGGGAGGTGTATGCCGGTTCTTCAGTGTCAAGGAGTAACAGCATTTTGCGCCGGGGATCGGCATGACGTCGATGGAATCGCATTGCTGAATCACCTCGCACTGGAGGCGAAGCGTGTCAACGGAGACTGGTTTCCCCTGGAATGTTGTCGTCCACTCGACTTCGAACATGGACGAGGAACTTTTGTTGTCGAAACACGCCTTGAAGCCGTTCAACGCGTCGCCGGGCATAATGCCGCTCGCGCCTTGTGTAGTCTGCCAGAATATTTCCGATGAATTCCATAACGGGATGCTCCAGTTCATCGGTGCGGAAGGCGTCGGCCGCACGGTCACGTTCGGCGTCAACACCTTGATATGGAAGTCATTGAGTATCGATTGCCCATTGTTGCGATTCTTCACCAGGAAGTCGAAACAGCAATCGCCGTATGGATCGACGCTCACGGTATCTCTTGGCGGGGGAACGTAGGCGCAGTGTAGTTGTTCCGTCCCGGAACAAATAAGTTTTCCTTTGCTCGTTGTTCTCCATTCCACGGTGAAATTCGTTGTCCCCGGGTTCCCAACCTTGAAACAGAATTTGAATCCGCCGAGAGAATTCCCCGGTTTGACCGGTTTGTTGGGACCGGTCAACTGCACGTTCGTGGTTGATTGTGAGGAAACAGACCACCCGTTGGGGGTCGTGACGGATGTAAAGGTGACGCCCGGTGTGGCGATTTGAAGATGAAAGTCATCGATGTTTTGATTCAGGGAGTTGTTATTGTTGATGACCCATGTGAAACAACACCCCCCTTGTGGATCGATGGTAACGTCATCGCACGTAATTTTACAGGATAAATCTATTGCCCCTGTTGTGATGGTAATGGGAACGCCAACCAGGTCACCCGGCCGCGTGGTTCTCCAGCGAATATTGAATGAGCCGATGTTCTGGTTGAAACACACGATAAAGCCACTAAGATTCTTTCCTGACTGGAGTGGGGGCGCGCCTACCGCAACTTCAAAATACACGGAATCAGGCCCCCATGTTTTCACGATCCATCCGGAAGGAGCCTGTGGCGTGGCGCGGATGGTAACACCAGGCGTAGTAACCTTGATATGAAAATCCGTTATGGCCCATTTTCCGGCGTTCCGGTTCTTCACTGTAAAATCAAAGCAACAGTTTCCCTGTTCGGTCACCGTCACGCTGTCTATTGGTACGGATTGAGCCCATATTGCCCCTCCGAGGAAGGAGAGGAAGAAGACAACGAGTAACGCTTTTTTCATAGTTCTATCCCTTATGTTAAATGATACACAATATGAAGAATTGTTGTTTGCACATTGACAACGACATAAAAAAATACGGCGTTTACCGCTTCCAGGTTATTTGTGATTCATGGGGTCCTTCTTTACGACACGTAAGGTATCCCAATTGTCAACAATTGTCAAGCTTACACGCGAGAAAGTGTCGGTGTTACCGTAACACGAGAGCCATTTCTTTACTGCGTTTGCTTTCATGTCCCGCCCGATCTACGGTGGTGATGAAGTAAAAGACCGGGGATGTTCTTCCCGGACGGCGATCGACATACTTGGTGTCATCGAGGGAAAGCCTTGCGACCAGTACGGGCTTCTTCCCCCGCGTGTAGCGATAAAGACGGTATCCGGCCGCCGCCGGTTGGACGATCTCATCCCACGTGATGTACACGCGCTTCTTCATGAATCTGGCCCGGGGATTAGCCGGAGGAAGAAGCGTTGGTACTGGTACAGTGGCCGTTGCCGTCATGCTCAACGCGCTGCTGTCCATACGAATGGAATACGCTCGAACGGCGTAACTGTAAGTGTTCCCTGGTGTTACCGTCGTATCCCTGAAGCTGTTTTGCCATGCTTCCAGAAGCGTATCAGCCAGCGGTTTCCAGCCGCCCGCGGCTCCGGTTCTTCTGTACACGCGAAACCCGTCAAGCGCCGGATCCGCGGCTCGTTGAGCGTTCCACGTGATGAACACACCGTCCTCGAGGACGACGGCTCGTACCCCCATCGGCGAGGAAACCGGCACCGGGATGAGCGGGACAGCGCTTACCGTGTCGGAAGGAGGCCCCTGGACGTGGCTTGTGTTGACGGCTACCAACGAGTAAAAGTACGTGTACTTGCCGCGCAATCCCGTTGAAGTGTCCACGTATGAATTGGCATCAGGCGGCAGCATAGGCGAAATTTGCCGCATGGGAATTCCCAGGCCGTTTGAGCGATAGACAATATGGCCTTCGAGGAACTGCGTCGTATCGACGTCCCACGTGAGCCGCACACCACCCCGGATCGGCATCGCTGTCAAGCCGGTTGGGGGAACGGGCGGGGCGCTTTCGTTGAACAAACCGAAAATAACCGCGCTCGGTCCAGAACGCTTGTCGCCGGGGCCAACGAGGCGAAAGCGATAGTAGTACATTGTTGCCGGAACGACATCCATGTCGAGGAACGTCGTGTCTGTCGGCGCAGCGGTGTACAACTCCACGAACCCGGAATCCAATGCCGGACCGCGCTCGATGATGATGCCGTGAACGGCGGACGTATCGCGGAGCCGCCATGACAGACGAATCCCCAGGGTGTCGTCCGATTCGGCGCTGAGGTATTCCGGCAAGGGTACGGCGGCCATGTTGAACGTGATGATTGTCGCTGTATCGCTGGGAGCGCCGGGATTCTGGAAAAAGTCCATTGCGGTGGCATAGTACTGGTACACCTGTCCCGGTTCAATCGAATGGTCCACGAGAATGAAGATTGTTGAATCATTCCGCCGCGAAATACCCATTGCAACGACGCAACAGGAATCGGTGAAATTGGGACTCAACTCCTCGAATGGACCGGAAAATCCGAGTCGTCGGTACACGCTGAACATCGAGGGTGGAATTCCCGGGCCGGCCAGCCAGTGGATGCTGGTTGAGGATTCGTCGCCGAATGTCGATAGTACGCGCAATGACGGCACGGGTATTTTGCGTGGAAACGTAACAGGGGTCTTCGTTTCCGATCGAACAACCTCACCGTTATCATCGATTGTGGAAACACGATACTCGTACGTCTTGCCTCTCTGCACCGTACTGTCCAGCCATCGAACGCCCAGGACAAGCTGCACGGGCAGCAACTGCGAAAGCATCCCGGCGGATCGTAATTCACGACCGGCTTTCAAGCGTTCCCACAGCATCGCAACATTGATCTTGATGGCTTTCAGTTGGGGAAAGAATTCGTACTGCCGGAGCATCCGGTTTTTCAATTCTTCGAACGATGTCGGTCCGGTGACTTCAGCGAGTATTTTCCAGGAAGAGCCTTTTTCCCTTCGTTCGACACGGTATGCGCGGAGAGCCTTGCCGTCAACCGCGCCGGGGAGAATGGCTTTCCCGCAGGTGACGAACGCCCCGCGCGGACCGGTGAATACTTCTTTGGGCGACTGTGCGGATACGACCGAGGCGAACAGTACTATGAACAGGGCGAATGACGTCAGTGTCGAATTGGCGGAGCGTGAGCGTATCAGTGAGCCGGGAGTGGACACCGTTCTTGATTGCCGGTAAGAGATGGAGCAGGCGGTTTCGTTTGTCTGTTTCGCATTCATGGCAACCTCTCACTTGAAATAGAATTTGAAATACTTGTCATCAGAGCCGACGTACGCTTTCATGCCGAGCGTAATGGAGGCGCTGGCGGAAGTTTTGTCGCAGAGGTCACAGCAACAATCTGAATCGCATATCCCCCATCCGACGTACGTCGAGCCATACAGAGTGAATGGGAAATCCCCCATGACGTACCACGTTCCGTCAGATTGGTACAGGCCCTCGATGTATGGGTCGATGAGCAACCCCGCGGAAAGACCCGCACAGGCAATGCCAATGGAGGCTCCAACTCCCGCCTCCACGTTGGCAATACCTCGGATGGA
>JALUUP010000036.1 GCA_027021285.1 Bacteroidota bacterium
CGGGCGAGGGTGTGGACGAGGTGTTGACGGCTGTGGTGGAAAAAATTCCTCCGCCTTCCGGAGACCCGGACGCTCCCTTGCGCGCACTGATCTTTGATTCCGTGTTCGACAACTACCGCGGCGCGGTGAGCTACATCCGCGTGGTCGACGGCACGCTGAAGGAAAACCAGAAGATTCGCTTCTTCAGCACGGGGAAGGAATTCGAGGCGGAGGAGATCGGGGTGCTCCTGATGAAGCGACAGCGGACGGGCGAACTGCGGGCGGGCGAAGTGGGTTACCTCATCCCCGGAGCCAAGGACGTGCGCGATACCAAGGTGGGCGACACGGTGATCCTCGTGGACAATCCCGCCGCGGAACCGTTGCCGGGGTACAAGGAAGTGAAACCCATGGTGTTCAGCGGGTTGTATCCCTCGGTGAGCGAGGAGTTCGAGGAACTCCGCGACGCCCTGCAGCGGTTGTGCCTGAACGACTCCGCCATCCAGTTCGTCCCGGAGACCTCCGTGGCGCTGGGGTTTGGATTCCGTTGCGGGTTCCTGGGCCTGCTCCACATGGAGATCGTTCAGGAGCGGTTGGAGCGAGAGTTCAAGCAAAACATCATCACCACTGTTCCCAACGTCGAGTACAAGGTCGTGTTGAAGAATACAGGTGATGTTGTATTGGTGGACAACCCTTCAGAAATGCCGGAACCGGGTGAGATCGATCACATCGAGGAGCCGTATGTGCGGGCATCCATCATCGTGCCCTCGGACTATGTCGGCAACGTGATGAAACTGTGTATGGATCGGCGGGGAGAATACAAGAATACGACGTACCTGGATCCGACGCGGGCGGATGTCCACTACGAGTTGCCGCTGGCGGAAATCATCTTCGATTTTTACGACAGGCTGAAATCCATCACGCGAGGCTATGGCTCGCTCGACTACGAGTTGCTCGAATACCGCGAGTCGGACCTGGTCAAGCTGGATATCCTGCTGAACGGCGACAAGGTCGACGCCCTGAGTACGATCGTGCATCGCTCGAAGGCGTACTGGTACGGGCGCAAGCTCTGCCACAAGCTGCGGTCGCTCATTCCCCGCCAGATGTTTGAAATCGCCATACAGGCGGCGATCGGAAACAAAGTTATTGCGCGGGAAAGTATCAAGGCATTGCGGAAAAACGTGACGGCGAAGTGCTACGGCGGGGACATCACGCGGAAGCGTAAACTCCTGGAGAAGCAGAAGGAGGGCAAGAAGCGCATGAAACAGGTTGGGTCCGTGGAAGTACCCCAGGAAGCGTTCCTGGCGGTGCTGTCCGTTGGAGAGTAAATCCACGTTTTATTACAGAGAAGGAAACACACCAGTGAAAGATCGACGATTACGACAGGCGCGGAGAAACAAGCGGAAGAATGACCGGGAAGCCCAGTCGTTCAAGGACAAGGTTCTTGAAACGTTGAAAAGCATCGGGTTTGCCCTGGCGGCCGTCATTCTTTTGAACAGCTTCGTACTCGCGTCCTTCCAGGTGCCCACCGGCTCCATGGAAAACACGGTCATGGCGGGCGACCTGCTTTTTGTCAACAAGTTCATTTACGGCGGTACGACCCCGCCCACCATTCCGCTGATCGGAATCCTGTTCGGCAAGGAGATAGAAATCCCCTACGTTCGGACCCCCGGTTTCCGCGACCCCGAGCAAGGCGACGTTATCGTGTTCATCTTTCCGGGCAACCGGGATTCGGTGAAGGCGCGGGAATTCCAGTACTACCTGAAGCGGTGCGTGGCGGTGGCGGGCGATACACTGGAGATACGACAGAAAAAGGTGTACGTGAACGGCAAGTTGTACCCCAATCCTCCTGGTGTGCGATTCTCGACGCTCCCCAAGCCACCCGACGATATCAATCCCCGCCTCTTTCCGCCGGGCAAACCCTGGAACGAGGACAACTACGGTCCCCTTCGTATTCCGAAAAAAGGCGACATCATACGGCTCAGCAGGGATAATATCATCGAATGGCTCATCTTCATCCGCCGCGAAGGGCATACCGTGGGTTTGCAGGGAGACCAGATCCTGATCGACGGCAAACCGCAGAATTCGTACGTCGTCGAACGCGATTACGTCTTCGGCATGGGCGATAACCGGGACGATTCGCTGGACAGCCGATTCTGGGGATTCATTCCCATGGAAAACGTCGTCGGCACACCCATGATCGTGTACTGGTCGTGGGATCCGAATATTCCGATCTTCAACCTCGTCAAGAAATTGAGCAGTATACGGTTTGAACGCATCGGAACCATTATCGAGTAATTCTTCTCCACCCGGTTCGGATACGCCGAACAAGGATTCCTCTTCCGGAAGCAGGACTTCGTGGTTGAAGCTGTACGGGACGTCTCTCCTGTACGCGTTCATCATCGCGCTGGTCATCAAGGTCTTCCTGGTGGAAGCCTATCGCATTCCCACAGCGTCCATGGAAGACACCTTGCGGCCGGGGGACTTTCTCCTCGTCAACAAGATCGCGTTCGGTCTTTCCACACCGCGCAACATCCCGCTGACCGGTATCCAGATTCCGCACTATACACTGGTGGGAACGAGCGGGCCGGAATTGAGCGACCTCGTGGTGTTCGAATTCCCCGGTGGTCCTGACGTCGTTCATCCACCGGAGGTCGTGTACTACGTAAAGCGATGCCTGGGGCGTCCCGGAGATACCGTGCAGGTGCTGGGTAAACGCGTGTACGTGAACGGCGTCCGCCAGCCGGACCCGGCCACGGCCAGGTTTACTTCGTACACCATGCGGAACGGCCAGGCGCAGCCGCGTATTTACCCGAAGGGCTCAAACAACAACAAGGATTTCTGGGGCCCCATGGTGGTGCCGTACAAGGGAATGCACGTAAATCTTTCGCTCGACAACCTGGACCAGTGGCGGTTGTTCATCGAGCGCGAAGGGCACACGCTGCGCTTCACGGTGGATGGAGACATCGAGCTTGACGGCAAGCAATCCGATGCCTACACCGTGGAGCGGGATTACTACTTCATGCTGGGCGACAATCGTGACGACAGCGAGGACAGCCGGTTCTGGGGATTCGTGCCGCGCGAAAACCTGGTCGGCGAGGCGTTCTTGATCTACTGGAGTTGGGATTCCGAGATCAGCATCACCGAGCCGCTGAAGCTCGTGCGTTCCATACGCTGGAACCGCGTACTATCCACCGTACAATGAATCATGGCGGGATTGTACCTGCATATTCCGTACTGCGAGAGCAAGTGCGTCTATTGTGATTTTTACTCCGTCGTCGAACGGGAGCACCGGGACGAATTCGTTTCCCTCCTGACGGAAGAAATCAAGAGCCGCGCGAACGAAGCCCCGCACGACACGGTTTTTCGCTCGGTGTACGTGGGTGGCGGCACGCCCTCCCTTTTTTCCCCCGAAGAAATCCGTTCCGTCCTGGATACGCTCCGGGAATGTTTTGTCGTGGATGAAAACGCGGAAGTGAGCATGGAATGCAACCCGGGCACCGTGACGGCGTCGTCGCTGGCCCGATACCGCGCCAGCGGGGTCAATCGTCTCAGCTTCGGCGTGCAATCGTTTTTCGAAGACGACCTGGCTTTTCTCAGCCGCATCCATTCCCCTGCCCAGGCGAAGAAATCCGTCGAGATGGCGCGGCAGGCAGGTTTTGACAATATCAGTCTTGATCTCATGTTTTCGCTGCCCGGCCAGACCGTTTCCCGCTGGAGAGAGAACCTCCGGCAGGCGCGGGAACTGGATGTTGCGCACTTGTCCTGTTATTCGCTCACTGTGGAACAGGGAACGCCCCTCGCTTCTGTCGTTACCCGTGGAGAAGTCCGTATTTCCGGGCCGGAAAAGGATGCGGAACTGTTCGAGACGACGATGCTCGTGCTGGAAGAATGGGGATTCCTCCATTACGAGGTGTCGAATTTCGCACTTCCGGGGTTCGAGTGCAGGCATAACCTCGCGTACTGGAACCACGAGCCGTACCTTGGATTCGGTCCGTCCGCTCATTCGTTCGTGGAGGGCCAACGGACGTGGAACGTCGCGTCCGTATCCAGGTACGTCGAGAGGATTCGCGCATCGGGCACGGCCCGGGCTGGCGGCGAGCGCCTGACACGGGAACAACTGCGCACGGAGCATATCTATCTCGGGCTCCGCAGCAACGGCATTGACCTTGTGGATTTCAGAGCGCGCTTCGGATCGGACCTGCTGGAAGACAACAGGGAACGTGTGAGCGCGTTCATGGAACAAGGGCTCCTTTCCGTCGAAAACAATCGCTTGTTCGTCACACCCGCGGGATTCCTGCTGTGCGACGAGATTTGTGCTGAAATCAATTAAAAAACATTCCCGGTTCGGTTCTATCTCCGGAGCCAGCTTCGCGGGTTCATGACTTCCCGCTCGCGCCAGATCTCGAAGTGGAGCGCCGGCCCCTCGACGGTTTCGCCGCTTCGCGCGATGCGCTG
>JALUUP010000037.1 GCA_027021285.1 Bacteroidota bacterium
GTGCCGCCGACTTTCAGATAGCAGCGAACGGTATTGAAAAAAGGAATATGCACAAGAGACCGCCCCTCGTACACGTCGAGTGAACGAATGACGACCTCGAGCGCCCCGTCGAACCGGTGCCCCAGGGCCTTGCAGAAGAAACGGAATTCGCGCCATGTGCCTGGCCCGTCGCCCGCACGAACCCCGAAGGCTCCGTTTTGCAGCCATATCCTTTTCCCGTCGCGATTCCTCTGGTACAATTGCACGACGATTTGATACGGGTTGCCGTCGCTCCGTGCGGTGACGACAACTTCGGGCACGCCGGTCCAGGTTGCGTTGTGAACCACCACGGTGGAAAAGACAAGCGTGTCTTGCGCGAAGACGGCGACTGCCTTCGGCCCCCAGTGATCGGCATCAGCATCATCGAAACCATACGGCCGGCTCAGTCGCTGGCCGAAGCGCATGCTGTCGATCGTGCGGATGGGATACAGGGACAGCTTGCCGTCCGGTGTGAACCACAGCGTTGTTTTCCTGACCTGCGGAAGAGGCCATGTTTTCGCAGTAAAATGCTGCCAGTTGTCCGTGATGGCCAGCACGACAGGGTCTTCCGTATCGATGCCGTTCTGTTCGCCCTTCAGCCAGTAGTCGAACCAGCGGTTGACGCGATTGCTCCGGAATTGCGCTTCTCTTTGCGATACAGGCGAACCGTGACCGCCCGTACCGAGGTAGAGATATTTCGTGCCGGGTACTCGTTCGAACACCTGGATGCCTCGTGTGACATCGAAAAGCTGATCCCACCACGCCATCTGGAAAAGGATGGGAATGTCGATGGAGGTGATCTTTTCGTCGCTGTTCTCGAAGAACGAACGGGCCTTTTCAACGTCGTCGATGCGAACCGCGGTATACAGGGTGTCCCACTCGGCGGAGAAGCGGACGCGGGAGTTGCGGAACGTCGCCAACAAGCGCGTGGGAAAGACGTTGGAGGTCGTGATCCCTCCCGGCACGGCGTTTTCGGGCACAGCGGTCTTGAATCCCATGTGCTCCATGGCCGCCCACCAGGAGTGCTGCCCGCCCTGCGATGCCCCGTTGATCCCAACCCTTCCGCTGTCCACCGGGGCATTCATCTTGATGAACTCGAGGATCTCCCGCAGGTCCTGCTTCTCGCGCGCTCCGTTCAATGTGCGCAATCCCTCCGAGTTTCCCTGGCCGCGCACGGAGTACACAACACCCACGTAACCTTTCCTGGCCAGGGACACGGCGGTATTCACGCTCTTGGAACCGCCCAGGCCGTGGACTTTGAATATGCACGGGAACCCGGCGGGAGGCTTCGGGATCGAAGGAACGATGTACGTCACGTCAATTCTGACGCCATCGCTCATCGTCAGCACGGTGTCGATGCGTGTTTGTGCGGAAAGGTGATTCCCCAGAATAACCGCGCCGATAAACAGAATCACGAGCCGGAACATCATGCTTTTTCTCGATGAAAGATCATGTCCGTTGTACACGTGGAGCTATTTGGAAGAAGTTCTTGCCAGTTTTTCCAGGACGAATTTCAACTGGTTAAGTTCTTCACCGTATTTCGCCCAGGCGCCCTTCTTGAGGTACTCCTGCGCGCGCTCATAATGTTGCAAGGCCTCCTGCGTGAGTTTCTTGATAGATTTTGCCGGAGCTCTTTCTGTTTTTCCCGTTCCGGTGGCGGGCTTCTGTTCGTAATCCTCCGTCCGACCGAAAACACGGGACAAAGCCTGGTCGAGCGTGCGTTCCATGGACAACCTGTTTCCGTATGCCACGATCACGCGTTTAAGCTCGGGAAGTTTACCTTCGGTGGCTTGCAGGTACACGGGCTGGACGTACATGATGTCTTCCTTGATGGGAATGACGAGAAGGTTCCCTCGTGTGACGCTGGAACCCTGCTGGTTCCAGAGCGTGAGTTGCTGAGATATTTCCGGGTCCTGATCGATACGGGCCGAAACCTGCATTGGCCCGTACGTGAGTTCTTGTTTCGGGAACTTGAACACCAGCATCTTGCCGTAGTTGTTGCCGTCGCTCCGCGCGCAGAGCCAGGCCATCATGTTGTCTCGCTTGTTGGGAGTGTACGGCACCAGGAGGATGAATTCTTCTCCTTTCTCGCCGGGCAGCCGCATGATGAGGTAATAGCTTTCCATTTCCACGACGTTGTCGCGTAATTTTTCATTGGCGATGTTCCATAAATCTTCCTTGTTGTAGAACACGGTAGGATCTTCCATGTGGTATGTCTCGAAAATCTCCGCCTGGATGTCGAATAAGTCCTGCGGGTAGCGGATATGCTGGTGCAGGGCTTCAGGCATTTTTGCCATGTCGGTAAACAAATCGGGGAAAATGGCGTGGAGCACCCGGACGATGGGGTCCTGATCCTGGTTGAACAGGTAGAACTTCGTCTCACCCGTGTAAGCGTCGATGACGATCTTGATGGAATTCCTGATGTAGTTGAAATCGTTGTCCAACGGCTTTGAGTACGGGTAGTACTTGCTGGTCGTGTATGCGTCGTATATCCAGTACAGCTTGCCGTCTGTCACGACGAGGTAGGGGTCCTGGTCGAATTGCAGGAAAGGCGCGATCATTCGCACGCGCTTGTGGATGGAGCGGTGGTACAGGATGCGGCTTTCCGGCCCGATGTAGCTGGAGATCAGCAAGTTAATGTCGCTGAAGTTGATGGCGAAGATCAGCCGCCGGAACAACGAGCCGATACTCACTCCCGCGTCGGCTTTGTACGTGGTCATGCGGTTGAGATCGCCGAGGGGGTAATCGAATTCCTCGATATTTCCCTTGACGACAACGGGTGTCTTGGTTTCTTCTCCAAAATAAATCTCGGGGCGCGTCACGTCCAGGCCGACTGTTGAAACAGGAGGGATGTCCTTGATGAAGAATTCCGGCAGGCCTTCCTGGGTGACGATATTTACGGGGCTCATGCCCAGGCCGTAGCCGTGCGTATAAACGAGGTTGAGATTTACCCAGGTCTGCGCGTTGCGGGGAAGCTTGTTCTGGTTGAGCTCCCGGGCGCTGAGCATGACCTGGCGGTAACTCCCGTCGGGAAGGAGATAACGGTCGATATCCACGTCGGGGAAATCGTAGTAGAGGCGAATAACCTGGAGCTGGTCGAGCGTGCTGGCCAGCGGACGATAGTCCCACAGCATGATGTTTCGGATTGTCGCGCTTTCGGATAGCACGTCGGCGGAAGTCAGGTTGTGTGTCGGGGCGAAGTCCCGCTCTTCGATGCGATTCAGGTCGTATGCCAGCCGGGTCAGGCGAATGTTGTTGGCAATGAACGGAAGCTCCTTTTCCTGCTCGTTGGGATCAACGATGAATTTCTGCATAAGGGCGGGGAAAATGCCGTTGACGATGATGGCTGACAGAATGAAGACCGCGAAGACCTGCACCAGCCGCTTGACCTGGAGCTCGCGCCGAACGAGAAGAAAGAAAAACCCGACCGCCGTTAAAAGGCTGATTACGACCATGATCCAGTATGCGGGAAGCTGGGCGTTGACGTCGGTGTACCCTGCCCCGAAGAAGCTGCGGGAGCGTGTAGAGTACAGGATATCGAAACGGTTGAGCCAGAATCCTGCGGCGATTAAAACGAAGATCACTGCCAGCAACACGCCCATGTGTTTTCGGGTCGTGCTCGAAACTTTCATCTGTCCGAGTGAAACGGAGATACCCTGCCGGATAAAATGTATTGTTCCCGAAGCCAAAAGAACGAGGATGAACGTTCCAAGCAGCCAGCCCCGGATCGTGTTCAGGAAAGGCAGGGTGAACATGTAGAAGCCGATGTCGTGTCCGAAGATCGGATCGGTCGTGCCGAACGATTCGGCGTGGATGAACTGTTGCATCTCCAGCCAGGAATCGTTGAGGATCCCGGCCATGAAGAGACCGAGGACTGCCGCGCCGCCATAGACGAGATACGTGAAGTATTTTCCCAGCGCGTTGACGACCTGCTCGACACGCGCGTTCGCGTAGTATGGCGAACCTGATCGAAGGGCGATGCGAAGGTTGATGATCATGATAACGAAGAACACGACGAAGCCCGCGAGCCACAACAGGTAACGCGATTCGTACATGGTCCAAAAGACGCCGTTGAATCCCAAGCTGTCGAACCAGAGAAGATCCGTAATGAACTTTGCCGAGGCTGCAAGAAGGATGACAAAGGCAATAAACGCGATGGTGACGATCTTGATAATATTTCTGGATTTCATGATGCTCTCCATTGAATAGCTTAGTTCATTCAAAGTACTTGGAATCTTCCATAAAGGCAACGAAGCCGCGGCCGGAAGATGACCGAACCGGAAGAAGCGGATGTGATCCTGGGACGGTAATCGAACACGTGCTGTACACAGGTCCGGATACATGGTCGTCATTTGTTTTTAGGCTTACTGGTATGTAAATTGAAATGCTG
>JALUUP010000038.1 GCA_027021285.1 Bacteroidota bacterium
CGCGCCGAGAGGATCTTGAACCCCGCCCGCTCGATGAAGGAGAGAATTTCATTGTTGTTAAAGGGCTTCGTGATAAAATGCGAGGCGCCGTTCTGCAAACAGGAGACGGCCAGTTCAATGGTGCCGTGTCCCGTAATCATGACCACCTCGATGTCCGCCCAATTGTGCTTGATGATTTCGAGCAACTCGACCCCCGAGATACCTTCCATCCTGATGTCGGTAAAGACAATGTCGAAATCCTCTTTCCGCAACAGGGCCAGTGCTTCCTCTCCCGACGCGCTCGTTTGCACCTGGCACCCAAGGCTGCCGATCAGGCGCTTCAACCCGCGGCGAACGTCTTCCTGATCATCGACCAGCAGAATACTCAAGTCCTGTAGATCGTACGTCATTCTTTGCAGGTCGTCCGGCATGCTCGATACCCTTTCAGTTGCTCTTGCTGGTTTCGTTCCCGTCCGCGTGCACCGCGCTCAGGGCTTCTCCGGGCGCTTCGGCAACCATCTCCGGGGATTCCGGGATGATTACACGAAAGATGGTTTTGCCCGGCTCGTTGTGCAGAAGAACAAGGTCTCCACCGTGGGCCTGTACGATGTTCTTCGCCGTCGATAGCCCCAATCCCGTGCCGCCGGTGCGCTTTGTCGTGAAAAACGGCTCGAAAATATGACCCCTGTTTTTTTCGCTGATACCTGGACCGTTGTCTTCCACATCCACAACGAGGGTTCCACCTTCATTCGGCTTGAACGTATATAATTGAATCAAGCCGGTCCTGGGCGAGATGGTCTGGATGGCGTTCACGAGTAAATTGACGAACACCTGTTGCATCTGGTTGGGATCGCCGGTAACCCAGGTATCATCGGAATCGAAATGATAACTGATCGAAATGCTTTTCTGTTCGTACACCGGCTTGAGGAAACGGACGACATTCAGCAATATCTCTTGCAGATCGAACCTCTCGAATTTCGGCTGGGGGAGGCGGGCGTAGTCGAGGAGGTCGCGGATGATCCGCTGGCAGATTTGCGTGTTCCGGTTTATGACGTCCACGTGCTCGCGGAACGGGGAATCCCCGGACAATTCCGCTTCCATCATCTGGTTGTACATGGAAATCGCCGCCAGGGGGCTGTTCATCTCGTGGGCAACGACTGCGGCCGTTTTGCCAAGCACCGCGAGTCTTTCCTGGTGCGCTTGCTGTTCGTTTATCCTTTCGCGCTCGGTGATGTCCCGCGCAAGGAGAATTTTCCCCGACAGGCCGTCCAGCGCGGGAAGGTGCGAGGACACGACCTCGAAAATGGACTCCCCGATGGTCAACACGCAGTTGGTCTTCCGGTCGGCGTTCAACAGGCACGCCGTACAATTCAAATGTTCGGACGTTTCCGAATTCCGGGTACATTTTCGAACGGAAGGGCGGTCGCCTCCGTTCCGGAGCACTTCTTCGATGGGCCCGGCGGCCTTATTCGCAAGGACAATTTCATTGCGGGCGTTGAGCAGGATCAATCCATCCGTCATCGAATTCACGACTGTCGTCAACCGGTTATGCTGGATCCTGAGTTCCTTCTCCCGCATTTGCAGATCCTCCGCCGTCTGCTGCAAATGACGGGTTCTCTCCTCGACCGCCGCCGCCATCAAGTTGAATGTGTTCGCAAGGTGACCGATCTCGTCCTCGGAGTTGATGTTTATCCGCGCGGAAAAATCGCCCTCCTTTATCTTGAAAGCCATTCTCTGCAATTCGCTCAACGGGCGAATGACAAACTGAACCGGGAAGAACAGCAGCACGAGGGTGCTGATCGCGATGATGAGGGCAACGCCCAGCAAGGAACTTTCCAGGTCCCGGACAGGCTTCATTGCCTCGATCATGTTCAACTCGATAAAGGACTTCCAGCCGGTGCTGGACAACGGGATGGTCTGACCGAACATCACCTTGCCGTTCCGGCGGACATGCTTTCCTTCCTGCCATTTCGCGGGCGAAGAAAACGCCGCCGGTATGACCTTGATACTGTCTGATTGTGCTTCCAATCCCTTCCGGTCCGATCGTTTCACGGAAATCAGGTAGCTCCAGGGAACTTCCAGCCGCGTGCCGTTCGGGTCGATCAGCGTCAGGTATTTCTCTATCGACGTCTCCGATATTTCCTGGCGATATTCTACGGCGAGATTATCAATAAGGGTTTTCAGGTTGAGAAGGCAGACAAGATACCCGATGCTTCGCGTCCGTTCTATGTTCCACAGGGGCGTAATGATCGCGGTTGTTGGATACGAGGCGACTTCCCCCGGCGGAATGATGGGACTGAATTCCTGGACCTTTCCGAAAAAGGTTTCCCGGACGTACTTGTCCAAATCCGTACCCGTTTCCTTGACACCGGCAATCTTGTGTCGATCCAGGTCATATATCTGGAGATCAACGAATTCCTTGATAAGGGGCAGCTTGTTGACCCGAAGATGGTCCTGCAACAGCTTCCTGGTTTTTCTCCACCGCGGTCCCTCGAATTTCCCCGCTGTCCTGCTCTCGATAAGTTCTTCAGTCCTGGCCCTGATGAATCCATCAGAGGAAAAATCCTCCGCCCTTCGGCCAAGGGTCTCCAGCTTCTTGTCGAATATCGCCGCCTGGGCAAAGGACTCGCTCTTCATGCGCGATAGTATCTCGTTGTTGAGCGACGTGTACACCGAATTCAGGATGATATACCCGCCGAGCCCGACAATAATCAGGTACAGGGCGACAAAGCTGAACGGCAGCTTGTATTTTATCGCAATCTTGGAAAGGGGATCTTTTTGAAACCACTTCATAACAGGTTCTCTACTCCATCGAACAATCCAGGCGCGAACGCGATGCCGTTTTCCCTCACGAGAACGACGGTTGCATCCAGGAACCGGGGTGGCAACGCTGAACAGATCGCGTTTCGAACATTTCCATCCAGTCCGAATTCTGCGAAACGACTATCATTTGAAGCAATTCACGCGGTTTTAATCGCCGTCAACGTATGGGGTTTCCCCTCGATGACGAGGAAAGTCCCAAACAAGCCAATCCCGCGCCGGTTTTTCTCTCTCTGCGCGCTATATTACAATCTATCTATCTGCTCACCCGCGAACGTTCCACCAATTTTGATGAACGTCGCATCCATGTCGTTCGCAGCGAACGCGTTTCGTTACGAATGCCAGGCGAACGGTTCGATCCGCGGGACCAACCCCGTCTGACGCCCCGCCTGCGCGGGGATAATATCAACAAAGTACAAAACAGAAACCGGCACCACAACCTCGTGATGCCGGTCAACAAACGCAAAGTCAATGCAATCCCGTCACAAGTTGACGGTGCTCATCAGGAAAAACCAGAGCGAAGAATCTTTCCCTTTTGTTTCCCTAAAAATGCTGCCCGGTGTGAAGAGGGAAAGGCCGCCGACAAAAGAAAATCTCTTGTTGTATTGATAATTCAACACGACGTCGAGCTCGCTGCCGAAGTCATTTGCCATCGACCCGTCATTCAACGTGTACTCTTCGCTGGAATTAAAGATATGAAAAATCGCTTTCGCCTTGAGTTTATTTACGGGTTTGAACGACACTTTGGCGTTCATGTCGACAAGTCCCAGACCGTACGTGTGCTTGGGTATGTTTAAAAAGTAATCCATGTAGCCGTAAAACTTGTGGTTTGTCGCATACAAGGTGTTAAAAACCTTGTACTTGTTGTCAGCCATATTATCATCGCCGCTGAGGTACTCAACTCCGAGGGAAACCGCGGGCTTTATCCCCAGCTCGGCAAAGGTGTACCACACGTTCAAAGCCGCCATGTACGCCTGGACATCCTGTTCCCCGATACTGCTGGCAGGAGTAATTGTACCGGTCTGGTAATAAAACTCCGTCTCATGTTGAAGCCCGCCATGTGTACCTTTGGCATAGAAGCCAAGCGTTACCCTGCTGAGCTCACTGGAGGGGACGGCTTTCTGCCATAACACCAGCGCTTGGGTTTTATAATTTTTTGCAAGCTTGAAATCAATATTTGTCCCGATGCCGTTAAGGTCGCCGGTATCTCCGGGCGTCATCCTGTCAACCTGCTTGAGATTAAAGAAATCCGCCGACACGTTCCGGCCGTGCACGTTGACGATAATTCCATCGAAGCTCCGCCCGATGTTGTCCCAGCCAACCGGCCCGACAATCCTTTCATTTGCAAAAGCGACCTCCATTCGACCCACTTTTACGTTGACCGGCAGGTTGAACAACTCCTTGATGTTGAAATAAACCTGGTGCATGTCGAGATTATCCGCGCTCCCGTCCTTGAGCGTGCTGGTTTCTTCGCCGAATCTCCTGGAATCCTGGACCTGAAAAAACGCCTCGACGTCGCGCATAGGAGTCAACGTTACATTCAACCTCGAACGCAGCAAGTTGTAATTGTTGGGTTCGTTCTCCGCGCCAAAGCTTCTATCACTCAT
>JALUUP010000039.1 GCA_027021285.1 Bacteroidota bacterium
GCAGTGCCGTTCCATGCGTAACGCCAGGGTTTTGATCCCCCTGTGAACCAGGAAAGAATTAAAGGGATCGATGACGCCGCCCACCTGGTTCAGGATCTTGCGCATCGATCGGTATGTTTCCTCATCTTTCACGACGATCATCCCCGCGACGACATCCGCGTGCCCGTTCAGGAACTTCGTCATGCTATGCACAACGATATCCGCGCCAAGGGCCAATGGTTGTTGCAGGATCGGGCTCATGAACGTGTTATCCACGACAAGAACGGCGCCATGAGCGTGGGCGATACCGGCACAACCTTCGATATCTGAAATTACGAGCGTAGGATTTCCGGGTGACTCAACGAAAAGCATGCGTGTCTCAGGACGCATGCTCCGCTTGACGGCTTCGAGATCGGAAGTATCGATGAACGTGCTTTCAATACCCCATTTTGAAAAAACGGTGCTTAGTAAAGTATGGGTCGGCCCGTAAACCGAATCGGAACAGACGACGTGGTCGCCGGCGCGTAACCCATGCACGAAAATAGTGTTTATGGCGGCCATGCCACTGGCGCATCCAAGGCCGTATGCACCTCCTTCCAGCGCTGCAACTGCGTTTTCGCACGCCTGAATCGTCGGGTTCAGCATGCGCGTGTAGATGTACCCCTCATCGGTTCCTGCAAACAAGGCTGCTCCGTGGTCCGTGTCCTTGAATCGGAACGTGGATGTCTGGTAAATCGGTGTTACGACGGCGCCGAACTGATCATTGACCTCTCCGGCGTGAATACAGGCGGATTCCGGACTGAGGCTGTCTGATAAACTCATTGAAACTCCTGGTCGTTTGAAAAGAATGGGCTGATGTGTTTGTGTGTACGTAATTGGAGGAGACTGTGATCCCCGCATGATATCGTATGCATCAAGTAAAAGTACATATAAGCACGGAAGAGCAAAAATGCCGTTGGATATGTTTCGATGGAGCGGAATTCCACCCGTGGCTGATCTGATTGTCGAGAACGTTCAACGTTGGTCGGCGGTGCGACAGAACACCCGCGCAGGATTGCATAGGTTGGGAACGAAACGGGATCGAATATCCGTTAGGCAATGTATGGATTCATGGCACGTGAATCCCGAACTGGAAAAATGGAGGGCGGAATGGTTCGAAATATCAAGGTATTCATGAAACACTTTTTCGCGGCGCTTATTCTTCTTCTGCCGATTTCACATCTTGGCGCTGATGGAAAGAAGGGTGAAAAAGCATGGAATTTTACACTGAAAGATTTGACGAGCAATAACGTATCGCTTCATGATTATAAAGACAAGGTTGTCCTGGTGAACTTTTGGGCGACCTGGTGTGGGCCGTGCAAACGTGAAATCCCTGATTTGATTTCATTGCAGAAGACGCTCGGTCCAGAGGGTCTGCAAGTGCTCGGAATTGCGTTGGATCGAAAAGGGAGGAACGTCGTGGTTCCGTTTGCCGAAAGGGCGGGATTCAATTTCCCGATTCTCATCGGTGACTATAAGACGATGGAAAAATACGGGAATGTTCGATCTATACCGACAAGCTTTCTGATTGACAAAACGGGAAAGATCGTCAAGGTATTCCGGGGCTTGACCGGGTATAAACAATTTGCTGTCGTGATAAAGAAATACCTGTAGGATCAGCGATCAATCCAGAAATTCCCAGGAGACACCGAATCGTACATTCCGCCCTAGCATGGGGTACAGAACGGCAGTGATGTAGTTGTCGTCGAAGATATTATCGACAACCACGTAGAGCAGAGCGGTCTTGACTTTTGCGTGCAGGAAAAAATCGGATATTGTGTAACCTGGATACTCGTAAACGGCGAATTGACCACCCGGCAGTACCGGCGTAAATATCTCCAGCTTGGGGTCAAACGACTCGCCGATCTGCCTGTCTGCCGCGCGTACCCGGAATCCGCTTTTCAGGTAGAGGGCGTTGTTGAAAAGTGAAGTGCGAAGGTAGAATTCCATCCATCCGTACCATTCCGGTGTGACGGGTTGAACAGGCATCCCTGACTGTCGAACCCAGGTCGCGTTCCCTTCCAATCCCAGGTGTAAACCCGCCAAGGGAAATATCAGTTGCCAGGAAGCACTCCCCCCTGTGGCCTCCTGACTCTTGCCGTTTTCAAATATCCTGATGGGGCGTGATTCTCGTGGCGGCTCGGAGTAGTACAAAAACACGCGGATTGGGTCCTCGATTCTGCGATGGAAACCGGTAATTCGGGCGTGGCCGAGGGTTCCTTCCACTGTCATGCCCGCCTCCAGGATGCTCAGGATTTCATTGGTTATTGCTTTCTGGTGCATGTCGCCCGGATTGGACCAGGTGAACTCAGCTATCGAGGGAGAACGCGAACTCGTGCTCGCACCGGTCCAAATGGATATACCGTTGCCGATATGCAAGGTCCCGCCAACACCGGTTCCGAATGTAAACCCGGAAACGGACCGCTCGACTCGAGCCATGGCGGATAACTCAAGGAGTTTCACGTCGAGAGATACCATTCCGCGAGCGTCGTATTGAAGCTGTGTGAATTCCTGGAAGTTGGGCGAGTTGTACGCGTTAACGTAACGGACTCCGGCGCCGAGATCGATTTTGAAAGGAGCGGGAATCGTTTGATAAGCCATCGCGATTCCCACGACATCGCTTCGTTCAACATAATCTTCTCGCTGTAAGCCCGCCGCCAGGTGCATGCGATCGGAGTACCAGCGACTGAACGACGTGTAGTAAACAAGGGCCGACGCCACGTTCATTGTGTCGCCAAAAGGATACAGACGATACTCTGTCTCGAAATTGGACCTGACGATATCCGATCGAATTCCAGTGTTAATTGTCGGAGCGAAGATGCGGCTAAATGTCGTATCAGCCCAGGCGCCCGTCAAGGGGTTTGGATTGACTCCTCCATACAAGTGAACGATGTGATCGGAATACCGGGCTCGAAAGATTAAAGTCCCGGTTGGAGACACGTTCCACCGGTACGTGCCGCGAAGGTCCCACATATCGGTTGTGGTTGTATCGAATTCTCCGTCCCAGGAGGAACGGGTTAACGCGAGGGTAAGGTTTTCGTTCCGGCTTGTGTTTTGACTGAACAACGCATCGGTATAAAGATACTCGGCAGGACCTTCCGTGTGTCTGATTCGACTGTATGGGGCAGGGTTGTCCCTGTTCATCTCCGTAACATCGATATTTGATGATGTGCCGTTTCCACCCTGCCAGAAGCTAGCGTACTGTGGTGTGACGTCAATGGATTGTACTTCTTCAGTCGCCACAAACGGAAAAAGTCCGGTATTTGTAAATGGGTTTTGCGACGGTAATCCGTTCACGAGAAGTGAAGACTGGCGATCGTTTGCACCGAAGAACTCCATTCCGATCGCTCCCCGTAAAATTCCAATATCCCGTGCATACGCACCTTCGAATCGCATAAGCCAGTCCCGCATATCCGTGTAGTCGGTCCAAACGAGATCGCTTCTATTGTACGGTTGAGCCTGGCCGGGAAAAGATACATGCACGCGAGGGAGAATCGTAAAAGTCGAATCCGCCTGCGTCAGGCTGTCTCGTACTTGGGCAGGGATTACCGTAGCAAGGAAGAACAGGAGCAGTACCCAAATCGTTTTCAAAGATTTCGTTTCCTCCGGAGCAAAACGTTGTGTCGGTGGCGAAGAAAGCGTAGCAAGGCATTTCGTTCCCATTCGACGTTGAAAGTCAAGAGAAGACGTCCTCCGAAGGCGCGCTTGAAGTCAATGACCTTTGGGGTGTTTGCGCCCATGAAGTCAAATGCTTCGGCACCGTGTTCGAGAGCGTATTCCAGCAGAAAGTCCACAAGGACGTGACTGGCGGGCGAAGAATCAGGGAGTGCGCCCGCGATCCAATCGTACCATGTGCCAGAATCATTGACGACCACCCGAACGGCTTGAATTTTCCCGCTATCGTTTTCGATGCTCCATGATTCGATCGCTTGGGATCGGTGGAGAGTCTCCAGGAGATTTCGGAGTACGGAGCCGGGAAATGGAGGAGCAATATTTTTTCGGTGATACGATCCTTCGAACATCTCCGCGATGATATCCGGACGGTTAATTTTGCGAATCTGGAATCGTTTCGCCGCGCTGTTCAGTTTGCGGCGGAGCGATTGGCTGTATCGTGCCCGAACGGATTGCATGGAATCGAGTTCAATGCGATACGTGTAGCGTGGGATGGCCCGCCAGGAACGCCATGAAAATACTCTCGTGTCGAAAAAGTCCGACGGAAGCGCCAGCGATACCACGTCGAAAGCACGTTCCAGTTCATCGATAAGGATCTCCATAGCGCGTTGAAGCACATGTTCCGCTTTCTGGCTTTTCAGTGAACTATTCCCGGGGCATACCACGAGGTTTGACGGCGTCAATGGAAATGGAGGCGCGATTACGATTCCGCCT
>JALUUP010000040.1 GCA_027021285.1 Bacteroidota bacterium
CGTGGGCTTGCTCCAGTGTTTCCATCATCCATGCAATGTCCGCACGCGGGAGGTTTCGATCGGCCGTCAGGAGAAAATGATCGGTGGCAACGGTGACGCTGTTCTGGGCCCGGCATACGAATACGAACAGGAGGATTCCGGCGAGAACGCTGGTTCTCATTTTTCGTATTCCCGTTTCGATTGTACGAGAACGGTGACAGGCCCCTGGTTTACCAGTTCCACGTCCATCATCGCTCCGAAAACCCCCGTGCGGATGTTATCGCTTCCAAGGATGGCACGGAGATGGCGCGTAAATGAGTCGTAGAGACGCTTTGCCTTCTCTGGTTCCGCGGCGCGCGTGTAGCTCGGACGGTTGCCTTTGCGTGTGTCGGCATGCAGTGTGAATTGCGACACGACGAGGGCTTGTCCTTTGATGTCCAGGACTGAAAGGTTCATTTTGCCTTGCTCGTCGTTGAAGATGCGGAGATTGGCACAACGCGCGGCAAGATATTCAGCATCGATTTCCATGTCGTTCGCACCGACGCCGAGAAGGATCAAAAGGCCGCGGGAAATTTCTCCGACCGTTTTCTGATCGACCTGGACGCGGGCTCGGGAGACTCGTTGGATTAACGCTTTCATGTTGTCAGCCTGCCGGGGTCGTCAATCCATCAACTTGCGGCTGATCTTCTTCATCTCTTCAATCAGCGCGTCGAGGAGAGGACTGTTTTCTTCTTCCGCGATAGGATAGTAGAATTGTTCAGTTTCTTCAATATACGCGAAAGGATTACGTTTTATTCCGAATTCGAGACACCGGAAATTGTCCAGCCTCTCGGAGAACTTGATGATCTTCGTTTCAAGGTCGGCACCCGCCAGGCACTTGATGTAACGCTCTTCTTCGAGTTCTTTGTCTTTTCCGGTAAGCTTGATGTTTTTGGTCAATACTTCAACCATGTGGGCAACAACCGGACCGAAATTATACGTGATGACATCGGAGTTGAGGATATCCGAATCTTCCAGAACGTCATGAAGCAGCGTTGCGCATAAGATATCGCGCTTGATATAATTCAATTCGCGGGTGATGATTCGGGCAACGCGTGAAATATGCCAGAAATACGGTGTGGCGTCCGGTCGGAGCTGGAATTCGTGAACGTTTTTCGCAATGTCATACGCGCTGCTGATCGCGGAAACGTCAACGGGATCGAGGTGTGGGCGAATATCGTCCAGGAGTTCCTCGATCGGATACATCGTTTTGTTATAGAGAATAATCTGCGTCATACCACGCAACGTGGCACTGTGATAAGGCACGGAATCCCGCGAACGGATTCCTGCCGGAGTTGACAACGCACACCGTCAGCAGGCGGAGATACTGTGCCTGTTACTGGTTTTTAATGACTCCGAATATATCGTTGATGAACATCTTGTCGCCACTGATGTGGGCGGTGCGCCAAACGCCGGGAAAAGCTTCCGAGCCTTCCCAGGTTCCTTCGCCCCCGCTGTTCGTGTACTTGTACTCGATGTCTCCCTCTTCCAGGTCGAGCACAATAGTCCAGATATTATCGCCGGCGACTCGGTCCCCGTATTCGCCGTTGTCATGCATGGCGATCTTGTTGGGGACTTTATTGCCCAACTCGGGTCGATTGCCGACGATATACACCGCCGTAATTGCTTCGCGGTCGCGCAGGGTGCATGTGAACATCACGCGGGTCCGCTTCGTGGGCTTGGTCCAGGTAACCGTCGAGTAATCCTTCGTGACGATGGTTTGGTACTCGGGCATTTTCATCCTGAAGCCAGCTTTTCCGGCGAGACGATACGCTGCCGCGATATGATTCATGAACGCCTTTTCGTATCGCTTGGGATTGCTGCTCAAGGCCTGGGCATCGCTGAAACTTCTGAACCAATCGCCGCCTTCCAGGGCTAAGAGCGAATGAAGAGCGGCAGCGGCGTACCAGTCGCCGGTTCCACTGCGGGCCGCGGCCAGATTCGATCTCGAGATGGTAAGACCGGCTTTTTCAAAATCTTCCCTGGCTTTGCGCAGGACGTTCCAGGCATTGTTGATGCTCTCTTCTCCGATCCATGTGTCGAAGTTGCCATTGATTTTACTCCCGCTGGCCAGCTTTTGAATGGTGGCAAGCTTGGCCGCGGGATGAGCGGGAACTCTGCGACGGCGGTTTCCACTGAAATATTCGGAGATCGTAACGGTGACGATGCTGCGTTTCTTGTAAAGCTTGTCCAGCTTGCGATACAGTGAGCCGACGAACCCCTTGCCGTCCATGTCGTTTCGATACAAGGGCCAGTGATCATCTCCATCGATCACGACCGTGACCAGTCGATCGTCGGTCTTCGACGTTGGAGCGTGGTCAAGGAGTATCTTGACGAAATTATCCGCTGCGTTCTCGGAATAGTAGTTGCGGTACACGTACACGATGCGGTTTGCCAGGTCAGCATTGCTGAACGTCGCTTCCAGGAGAGTATTTCCCGCCTTGACTGCATACGCCTTGTACGCGGGGAGATCGGAGGGCGTACTGCGGGCCAGAACCGCGTCGTCGGAAACAAACCACTTGTAACCGCTATTCGCCAGCATCGGCAGGACCTCCGGCGATATGGCTCCGCCGAGGGGGATGAAACCCAGAACCGGCTTGTTGAAAAATTCCTTGTAGAGTTCAAGACCTTGCTGAATTTGTTGTTTGGCGTCGCCGGGAAAGGCAAACGTACCGGGAAGCTTCGTGCTGGGGTTGGCCTTCGCGGCAATCGCGGAATTGATGACGAGCGGCAGGTTGGCTTCGTAGAAACTCGTTCCGGCGATTTCGATCTGTCCAAGTTTCGTAGCGGGGTTGTACTGCATCCGCTGGTACTTGGGAATGATGTTCATCATGATCTTGAACGCGTCGCCGACAACACGCTTGCAGTCGTCTTCGCTGATCTTGTGCTTCAGGTAGTATTTCCCGTCGCTGCGAAAAGAGATGAGGTCGCGGAAATCAACGGAGTGTTTGCGGCTGAGGGGAATTTTCCTCTCGTAAAACTCCGGATCGAAGTGAGCGAAGATCGCCCAAAACTTCAAATCGCGTATCTCCTGCGTAGTGTAATCGGGCTTTCCCTTGCTGTCGAGCCATTTCTCATACAAGCTGTACAGTTCCGGGAACCTGCTCATGTAAATCGGACTGAGGGAGAACACGCCCCATTTGTCGTTGTACAGGCGGTTCCGATCCGCTTCCGTAAACCGCGATGCCGGTTTCAGGGCGAGGTCGATCCATGGATCGGTTTTGCCTTTGTACCGCGCGTAGAAACCGTCCGCATAGAACTTGGTCTTCCGTTTTTTCCTCTTTATGAAATCCTTCGCCCGGTCAACGTACACGTGCTGGAGCTGCCAGAGCAGGGATGGTGAGAACACGACCGTGATATGGATGTTGGAGTATTTCCCGGCAATGCTTGCCATGTCGAAGTATTCACGCGTAGCGGCGGTGCGCACGAACGGGGCTTCGATTTGATCCGTTTCGAAGTTATAGTACATGGGTTTGTGCAATCGCCAAACCAGCGCCAGGTAGAGCGTCCCGCCAGGGGCGGGATACTCGTCGTTCAGGTATTTCCGTTCCGGATAGCCGACAAGTTGTACGCTGCCGGACTCGGTAACGGTGAATACCGATCGCGCTTGCCTGGTTTCGTAATCCTCGAACGAGTGGGGGTTGCCCGGATCAGTGATGACCCGCTGGCCGTCAATAGAGAAACCATACTGATATGTTCCGGGAGGAAAATCCCTCGTGATCACCCATACGCTGTCACCTTCCTTATGCATGGAGTCAAGGAGATTGGACCACCCGTTGAAATCGCCAACGAGGGACACGAATGATGCGTTGGGTGCGACAATCTTGAATTGTACACCTTTCTCCGTGGACCGAGGCTGGGCCTGGACGAGTGAAAGATGGAACATGCACACTACGAGAGCGAAGAATATCGTGTTGCGAGTCATGGTAACCTGATTAATGTTGCGTATAGATACTGGATTATTCCTGCCTGGTGGCCGAAACGGTGGTGGCCTGAACCAAAGAAGAGTCTGGTGAAATGGTATTGAGCGATTTCTTGTGCGATCACGGAGTTCAGACCGAACCCGGATACGGGCAATCAGAAAAATACAAAAAAATCTAAGAAATAGAACTCTTCCTGAAAAATCATTCCGATCGTTTAACCCCTATTCTTTTGAAGACCCGTCGGCGCCCTTGTATTTCGCTCATGGCAAGCCTACTTTTCAATGCGCGTTTCGACCGCGAGTTGAATAGTGGTTGAAGCCCGCAACTCGGTGTTTTGTTCCAATACGACGGGTGAAACGATGACCGGCAGAAGCGCGAGCGGGGGGAATACGGCCCGGGCGTTCATTGACGCCGTCGAGGTTTTCAAAAACAGCGCGTTGAATTTC
>JALUUP010000041.1 GCA_027021285.1 Bacteroidota bacterium
CTTGGCGATGAGCGACAGTTTTCCATATTCCCGGGTGAAGGCGGTAACGATTTTGCTCGTGTCGCCGTATTTCACGGTTTTGAGCACGATCGCGTCGGTCTTGACTACCACGCTTTTTCCCGCGAGGATGTCTTCATCCTTGTTCCGCCGTTGTGCCACCGCTCCGCTCGAGCGCGTCCGGGATGGACGACGTGTACGGTGGACGGAGAACACCGGCATCGGTAATGATGGCGGTGATCAACTCGTTCGGCGTCACGTCGAACGCCAGGGCAAACACCGGGGTATCGGGCAGCGTCACGGTTCGCCCCAGCATGGAGGTGATTTCTTCGGGACCTCGCTCCTCTAATGGGATCTGATCCCCGTTTTCGATCCGGGCGTCCACGGTGGAAAGCGGAGCGGCGATGTAGAACGGGATGCCGTGCCGCTGGGCCGCCGTGGCCAGCATGTAGGTTCCGATCTTGTTGGCCGTATCCCCGTTCCTCGCGATGCGGTCGGCGCCGGTAATAACCGCCGTGACGGGAAACGTCCGCATGACATGGGGCGCCGCTCCGTCCACGATCAACCTGTGCGGGATGCCGCGTTGCCGCAGTTCCCATACCGTCAGGCGGGCGCCCTGCAGCAACGGCCGGGTTTCATCAACAAATACCTCGACCGGTATGTTTTCCTTACACGCTCGGAACACGATGCTCAGCGCCGTCCCGCCTGCGGCAGCCAGGACACCCGTGTTGCAATGGGTAAGAACAATGCCTCCTTTCCCGAGCAGAGGAAGACCGTAACGGCCGATGGCATCGCAGCGGTTTCGATCGTCCTCGTGTACGCGCAACGCCAGGTTCAGCAAGCGCGCGGGAATTTCGTCGGGTGGGGATTGAGCGAGCGCCTGCCGCGCCTGCTCCAGCGCCCAGAAGAGGTTCACCGCGGTGGGACGGGACGAAGCGAACGCCCGGAACGCCTCTTCCAGGTTATCGCGGCGGGCATCAAGATCGCTGCTTTCCTTTGCCGCCAGGGCCATCCCGTAAACGGCGGCGATACCAATCAAGGGAGCCCCGCGGATTTCGAGACGCTGGATCGCTTCCACGATTCTCCGGTAGTTCGTCGTTTCATGAACGACGATCTCGAACGGAAGGCGCGTCTGGTCCAGGAAACGAACCGCGCCATCGTTCCAGCGAAGAACATCGTTCCAGTCAAACGCCTCGGTCATGGTCGAAGTCAGGAGGCTACGTGCGACAGGTTTTTGAATTCGCGGAACCGGTCCTGTATGCTGAGATACGAGAGGTCGCGGATACCGTCGATGCCGAATTCCTCCACGCAGAACGAAGCGAGCGTGCTTGCGTAGATGACCGCCCGCTTGAGATTCTCGTCGGACACATCGTCGGTTCGGGCAAGCCACCCGATAAAACCGCCCGCGAACGTATCCCCGGCCCCGGTGGGATCCTGGATATTCTCCAGGGGATAGGCGGGAGCGAAGAAGATCGTTTCCTTGGTCGCCAGCAAAGCGCCGTGCTCGCCCTTCTTGATGATGACGAACCGCGGTCCCATCTCCAGGATGGCGTTCGCGGCAATGATGAGGTTCGGGTTGCTGGCAAGCATCCGCGCTTCCGAATCGTTGATGAGCAATCCGTCCACCAGCTTTAGAATTTCCGCCACGTCGTCCGGCTTCCCTTCGATCCAGTAATTCATCGTATCGCAGATCACCAGACGCGGCTTTTCAATTTGCAGGAGCACTTTTTTCTGCAGGACGGGGTCGATGTTGCCGAGGCACACGTACATGGAGCGCTGGTACGAATCGGGTATGACGGGATCGAAGTTCTCGAATACTCCCAGTTCCGTGAACAGGGTATCACGCACATTCAAGTCGTAGTGATACCGCCCGCCCCAGCGAAACGTCTTCCCGCCCTCGATAACCTGCAATCCTTCGAGATCGATCATCTTCTCATCGAGCATATCGATGTACTCGGAGGGAAAATCATCGCCAACCACGCCTACCACCCGCACCGGCTTGGTGAAGTAATTGGCGGCGAGAGAAATGTACACCGCCGAGCCACCCACGGCGTTTTCTTTCTTGCCGAATGGTGTCTCGATGTTATCGAGAGCGACTGAACCGACTACGAGAATGCTCATGAAGTACTCCTTATGTAAATCGTTGTTTTGACATTGGGACAACCGGGGGTTTCATTGAGCGGCGCGCCTGAGAACCTCGAGCATCTGGTCATGAATCAATCCGTTGCTGGCCACCCACTGCGGGACGTCAAGGCGGTGTGGGTTCCCTTCGAAGTCCGACGTCCTTCCTCCGGCTTCCCGGACCAGCACGGCTCCCGCGGCGAGGTCCCATGGATTCAACCACACTTCCCAGAAGCCGTCGAACCGCCCGCAGGCGACAAAGGCACAGTCCAGGGCCGCGCTACCCAGGCGCCGGATGCCCCGTGCGCTCATCAAGAATGCCTGGAACCGCTCGACCATGTGGTCGGGGTTGCTTTTCACGTTGTACGGAAACCCCGTGACAAGAAGGCTCCGCGACAATTCGGACGTGGCCGAAACCGTGATGCGGTTGCCGTTCAGGTATGCTCCTCCGCCTGCTTCCGCCGTGAACATTTCGTTCAAAACCGGGTTGTACACGACGCCGGCGACCAGGTCACCGCGGCACTCCAAGCCGATGGAAACCGAAAACAGCGGCAACCCGTGGGCGTAATTCGTCGTGCCATCCAGGGGATCGATAATCCAACGGTAATCAGACGCCGTCCTGACACTGCCGCCTTCCTCTGCGAGAAAGGAATGATCCGGATATTTCGCGCTAATGATTTCGATGATCCTCCGCTCGGATTCCTTATCGGCTTCCGTTACGAGGTTCAGTTCCTGACCGTCCTTGATCTCGATATGCTGAATGTTCCCCATGTGTTGCAGAAGGATCTTCCCCGCTTCCCGCGCCGCTTGAATGGCAATGTCTATCATGAACGACCCGCTATTGAATGCTGATGCAATTTCATAATGCGTAACTTTTAAGGTAGAAAGAAGCCGCCGAATTTCAAATCACGAAAAAGGGATACGGTGGGTAATTGCCTGCGAGAAGCAAGTTCTTTACTTTTCCGCACCGAAACATCGCATGCAGCGGATGCGAAGTACAACGTGAAAGGTTGTTTTACCAATAGACGGATATATCATGAACATTGGAATCCTGACCGGCGGCGGCGATTGCCCCGGGTTGAACGCAGTTATTCGCGCCGTGGTCCGTCGTGGGCTGCACGCGGGGCACACGGTAACCGGCTTTGAACAAGGTTGGCAGGGTGTGTACGAAAACAGGACCGTGACCCTGGGACGGGATGAAGTCGCGGGAATCCTCCACCGGGGAGGCACCATCCTGGGCACGTCCCGCTTCAACCCCTTCGCGAACGAAAACGGAGAGGAGCGAATTCGGAAATCGTTGAATGACAACGCCGTCGATGCCCTGGTCGTCGTGGGCGGCGAAGACACGCTCGGCGTCGCGCAGCGTCTTTACGAGGGCGGCATCAACGTGATCGGCGTGCCAAAAACGATCGACAATGATCTCAACGGCACCGATGTCACGTTTGGATTCGATACCGCCATCAACATCGCGATGGAAGCGATTGACCGCCTGCACACGACGGCGGAAAGCCATCACCGCGTTATCGTCGTCGAAGTGATGGGCCGCCATTCAGGGTGGATCGCGTTCTACGCCGGTATTTCCGGCGGCGCCGACGTCATTCTTATCCCGGAACATCCGTTCAGTATCGAAAAGGTCTGCAACGCCCTGCGACGCAGGCATGAATCCGGTCGGACGTTCAGCATCGTGGTCGTGTCGGAAGGCGCGAAGTTCATGACCGGCGAGCCCGGCGACGAAGACGGAAGCTACATCTTGTCCAGCATGAAGAAAGACGCTTTCGGGCACGTCCGGCTCGGCGGAATCGGAAACATGCTGGCCGCCGAGATCGAGAAGCGCCTCGATTACGAGACCCGCGCGACCGTCCTCGGACACGTCCAGCGAGGAGGCACACCGACGGCTGCCGACCGTATGCTCGGAACAAGGTTCGGCATCGCCGCGGTCGAATTTGCCGAACAGAAGAAATTCGGATTCATGGTCGCGTTGCAGGGCAACGCTCTCGTACCCGTCCCGATCTCAGAAGCGGTGGGCAAATTGAAAACCGTCCCTGACGACCTGTACCGGATCGTGGAATCGTTTATTGCGTAAGCCCCGGCACATGCGAACGCCTGAAGCGGCGACGACCTCGTACTGCGCCGAGGAGCGGATGTTTTTCAATAATCGAATCAATTGATCTCGAATGTCTTTGCCGTCACCCCTGGAAACGCTTTGCCTGCGCCTGAAAGAACTCGAGCGCAACCGCGGTGCGGGTCCCGGCTACCTCGTCC
>JALUUP010000042.1 GCA_027021285.1 Bacteroidota bacterium
TTCTTTGTCGGACAAGTCGTCGAAAGTCAGGATTCTCATAGCGCGATACAACGAATTCATCGGAAGGCTCTCACCGGTCAACCAGGCAGACACATATTGTGTAAATCTTGCATGAAAAAGAAATTCTCTGATTGATCGGCGCCGACGCAGGCAGCACTTTAGTAGAGGCTAACACCTCCTTAGGCGAACTTGATGAGCGAAGGCCTCCCCTGGCAGTGGGGGAGGCTTTTTCTTTGGCATGGCGAACCCCATTGCAAAGATAAAACCAACACCCCTATTTTGCAGGAATGAACAATCGAATTCGAATATCCGCCGTTCTCTTGTGCCTGGCTCCCGTTCTCGCACTAAGCCAGGGATGGAATCCCGGGCCCATCGAATCATTCACACTCGACAACGGACTGCAAGTCGTCCTCTACCGCGATACGACACTGCCCCTCGCTGCCGTGGATATATCGTACCGGGCGGGAAGCCAGCGGGATGCGTACGGAAAACACGGTCTTACAAAGCTGGCAGGAGCAATACTCTCAAGCGGAACCCGTGAGATTCCACTTCAAAAAATGATGAAAATCATGGACAGCGCTGATGCGACATTCGGATCCATGATCGATGTCGACCGGCTCCAGTTCTGGTCGTTGGGTTCATCCGCTTCGCTTCGTAGCTTGCTGCGCATCGAAGCGGACCGCATGCGGTTTCCTGCGGAAGACGTCTCTTCGGCTCTGTTCGACAGTACGAAACAGTTCGCCCTGCGCCGTTTGCGACAAAAGAGCACGCTCCCTTCGTTCAAGATGAAGGAGACGATCTACCAGGCCATGTACCCACCGGACCACCCGTACGCATATCTTACCGAGGGACTGAAAAAAGACATCGAAATGCTGTCCGTAGAGGACGTCCGGAGTTTCATCCACAAATTTATCCGGCCCAACTACGCTTCACTCTGCGTCGGAGGAGACATCTCTTTCACGGAAACTCGAAAACTGGTGAAAGACCTGTTTGGTTCGATCCCCGGGGGAGAAAAGCAATATTACATGCCCGTGGAACCACCGGCACCGATGCGGAAGCCTCTTCGATTTCATTCCACCGCTCCCATCAAGTACACGGCCCTGTCCCTGATCTGGCATTCCGTTCCCATGGGCTCGGTGGACGAAGCAGCAGTGTTCGTCCTCGCTCGAATCCTCGCCGGCACCCAGCAGTCGCGCCTGCAAAAAGCGCTCGCGCAAAAAGGTCTCGCCCGATCTGTTCAGACCAACCAGGTAAGCCTGGTACATGACGGCACGTTCTGGTGTTCGGTCAACTCTGGCCAGGAAACGAATCTGCTGCTCATCTACAACACGATCATGAACACGATCCAGGACCTGATGGCCGCCCCGCCTTCGCGGGACGAGGTGCGCATCGCGGTCAACACCTTGCAACGCGAATTTTACGGCATGCTTGAACTGCTGGGAAAACCCGGCAGCCGAACATACAGCTTCAACACCGGAAGTTGTTTCCTCGACGACGCCGAGTACACACAAAAGCTCTTGCGTGATATCCAGGGCATAACACCCGCGGAGGTCTCGCGCGCGGCGCGAAAATATCTCCTTCCCACCAATAACGTGGCGTTCAGCCTGGTGCCCGCAAGCCGGCCGGAGCTGGCGCTCCCGGAAGAGTGACGCCGCGTATATCCTACAAATCAAGCATCCGCTCGGCGCCCACAAGATCCTCATAAAAATCCCTGCGCCGAACGAGGTGCATGTCGTTCCCCACGATTCCGACTTCAGCGGGAAGACGCCGGGAATTGTAACGTGAACTCATCGTAAACCCGTATGCCCCCGTCGTGAAAATCACGACGAAGTCTTTTTCCTTCACCTTCGGAAAAGCGACGCCTTCGGCAAATGTGTCCGCGGTTTCGCATACCGGACCGACGATGTCCACCGGATCCTGCGCCGGCGCGTGCGGGTTGCGGCAAGGCAGTATGGTATGGGAGACGCGGTACAACATGGGACGAAGCAGGTCGTTCATCCCGGCGTCGAGGATGACGAAGGTTTTCTCCCGCGTCCGCTTGACGTACTCGACTTTTGCCACCAGTACTCCGGCTCGCGCAGTGATGGAGCGACCGGGCTCGGCAATGACCGTCATGCCGGAAGCCGCGAGCGTGTCGCGCAACGGTTCCAGCAATTGCGAGGGGGTAACCTCCGTGTCGCCTTCCGCGTATGGCACACCGAGTCCACCGCCGATATCGAGATACTTCGGCTCTGTCCTCAAGAAAGGCCGGGCAACATTGGCAACCTCGAGCAGATTCGATACCGCCTCACGGTAAGGCTCGACCTCGAGTATTTGCGAGCCGATGTGCATACCGAATCCCACGACGCGCAGGCTGGGTAAATTCGCGGCTTCCTTCACGGCCCGGATTGCTTCATCGGGACCAAGTCCGAACTTATGCCCTTTCATCCCCGTGGCAATGTAGGGATGCGTCCGGGCGTCCACTTCCGGATTGACGCGCAGGAGGATATCGACATCGCGGGATACGCCGGCCGCCGCTTCGCTCACGCGCCGGCACTCCTCCAGCGAATCGACGCTGATGAGAGCGACACCGGCTTCTATGGTACCGACAATCTCGTTGAATCTTTTTCCCACTCCCGACATGACCACTGTCGAAGGATCGGCTCCAACGGTCAACGCGCGGAACAACTCGCCCCCGGAATTGACCTCGAAGCCGGAGCCCGCGTTTTTCAGCCCCTGCAAGACGGCAAGGTTGGGATTGGCTTTCACCGCGTAGCAGACCATGTGCGGAATGGCGCCGAACGCCGCCGTCCATTCCCGCCAGGCTTCGACCATCGCGTCCAGGTTGTACACGTACAGCGGGGTGCCGTACCGTTTGGCGACGTCTTCGAGCAGCACGCCGTTGACGGCAACGCCTTCCGGCGTCGAAACAAATCCCCGGGCAAATGGAAACGCGTGATCGTTCATCGGATTCTATTCAAAGATATCGGGCCGGTTGACATCGTGAAAGAATTCCCGGTGCAGGGCCGCGACCGCGGTCGGAATGGAACTCTCTTCCACGACACAGGTGACGCTGAGGTCGGAACTGCCCTGGGAAATCATGAGAATGTTGATGTCGCGCAGGCAGCCGAAGATCCGGGCGGCGAGACCCGACGACGAACGCAGTCCCTCGCCGACGATGCAAAGGATGGCCCGGTCGGTTTCCACGCGCACGCGCGCGACCTGTTTCAACTCCTCGACCAGTCCTTCCAGGTCTGCGCTGTGCTCGATGCTCAGCGATACGCTGACCTCGGAGGTCGTCACGAGGTCCACGGAGGTCTGGTAGGAATCGAACACGTCGAAGATCTTTTTCATGAACCCGTAGCTGCCCAGCATCCGGGTGGAGGAAATGTTGACGACGGTAATGCCAGTCTTGTACGAGATGGACTTCACCAGGCCGCCGGTGGGCTCGATCGATCCCGTGAGCATGGTGCCGGGGGCGCTCGGGCGATGGGAATTGTAGATGTGCACGGGAACGTCCTTTTCGATCGCGGGAATAAGAGTGCTGGGATGCAGGACCTTCGCGCCGAAGTAGGCCAGCTCCGACGCTTCCTGGAACGAGAGCACTTTTATCCTGCGCGCGTCGGGAACCAGCTTCGGATCGGCCGTCATGATGCCGTCCACGTCGGTCCAGATCTCGATATCTTCCGCTTGCAGCACCGCTCCCACAACCGCCGCCGTGTAGTCCGATCCTCCCCGGCCGAGCGTTGTGACGATACCCCTGGCCGTGGAACCGATAAAGCCTTGCAGGATCACGATGTCGTTTCGGTCCAGCATGGGCAGCAGGTACTCGCGGCACCGGGTCGCCGTCTCGTCGAACAGCGGATCGGCGTTGCCAAAATTCTCATTGGTAATGATGCATTTCCGGGCGTCTCCCAGCTCGGCCCCGAGCTTCATCTCCTGCATGACGATACCCATGAGGTAGGTCGAGATGCGCTCGCCGTAGGACATGAAGAAATCCAGCACCCGCAGGCTCAGGTCGCCGGTGATGGAAATGCCACGGAGAAGATTTCGTAACTCCTCGAAGAAATTCCGCAACTGCCGGATGGCCGCGTCCTGCCACGAGAGATCCTCGATAAGGTTTTGAACGATGCCATAGTGCCGCGCGACGATGTGGGTTTCGAAATATTTCAGGGCCTCCGCTTCCCTGTCTTCCGCCGCCAGACGTGCGCAACGCATCAAGGCGTCGGTCACACCCGCGCATGCGGAAAGCACGACGATGACCTTGCGCTCGCGGCTGCGCGAAGTAACAATGGAAACAGCGTTCCGCATCCCGGCGGCATCCCCGATGGACGTGCCGCCGAACTTCATGACAATCATGTCAAACCCATGTAGCTCACTGCAATCATACCAG
>JALUUP010000043.1 GCA_027021285.1 Bacteroidota bacterium
GCTGGCCACCGACGGCGCCCTGAAATACGTCCACTTCGGGGGCAGTCTTGCCGTGGTTCGCGATGAAATCATCGAAAACGTCAAGCTTGCCATTACTCGACCGCGCGACGTTCGCGTGGAAAAAACGCCGCTCAGTCTCGGCCAGGAAGTCCGGGTTCAACGCGGGCCTCTGCGAGGGTTGACCGGGATACTGGTCGAATACCGCGGGCATACCCGTGTCGCTATTACCATAGAAGCGATCAGCCAGACTCTTTCCATCGAAGTCCCGGTTTCGGACCTCATTCAACTCAGCGCCGCATAAACCGTCCGCCACCACCGCGTTCGAACAGTTCGCTCGTTGTTCCTCTCACTGATTCTTCCCTTCCAGGAATCACGGATACCATGAAAAAAGCTCTCATCACCGGAATCACCGGCCAGGACGGCAGCTACCTTGCAGAGCTCCTGCTGGAAAAAGGCTATGATGTTCACGGCATCGTTCGCCGCGTGGCCATTGAAGACCCGGAGCACCGCCTGTCGCGCATTCGCCACATCCTCGACCAGGTCCACCTGCATCCCGCTTCGCTGGAAAGCTATCCCAGCATCTTTTCCGTGGTGCGCGACGTGGAACCGGAGGAGTGCTACCATCTTGCCGCCCAGAGTTTCGTCAGTTACTCGTTCGAAGACGAGTTCTCAACATTCAACACGAACATCAACGGCACGCACTACATCCTCAGCAGCATCAAGCAGATCGTGCCGGAATGCCGTTTCTACTTCGCGGGATCGAGCGAGATGTTCGGCAAGGTTCGCGAGGTGCCGCAGAACGAAGAAACGTCGTTCCATCCCCGCTCAGCGTATGGTATCACGAAGGTCGCGGGGTTCGACCTGACGCGGAACTACCGCGAAGCCTACGGCCTGAAGACCTGGAACGGGATCCTGTACAACCACGAGTCTCCACGCCGCGGATTTGAATTCGTAACCAGGAAGATTTCGTGGCACGCGGCCATGATCAAGAAAGGGCGCAAGAAGGAACTGCGGCTCGGCAACCTCGACGCAAAGCGGGACTGGGGATACGCCAAGGAATACGTCGAAGCCATGTGGCTCATGCTCCAGCAGGATGCGCCGGATGATTTTGTCGTCGCCACCGGCGAGACCCACAGCGTGCGGGAATTCTGCGAGCACGCGTTTTCTCTGGTGGGACTGAATTGGAGGGATTACGTCACTACCGATCCCACGTACTACCGCCCGGCCGAAGTCGATATCCTGCTTGGAGACGCCACGCGAGCGAAGGAACGGCTGGGCTGGAGTCCCAGGACCTCGTTCAAGGAACTCGTGGAAATAATGGTGGAAGCCGACCTGCGGGAAATCGAAGGATGACGGATTTGCACGTGCCGCTTCTTGATCTCCGGGCGCAGTACCAGTCGTTGAAATTCGAGCTCGACGCCGCCGTCATGCAAGTGGCGGAAAGCCAGCGCTTCATCCTCGGGGATGAAGTTGTCGCGTTTGAAAAGGAAATCGCTGAGTACCTCGACGTTCCTTACGCCCTGGGGGTTTCATCGGGCACGGATGCGTTATTGCTGTCGCTGATGGCGCTGGGCGTCGGTCCCGGCGACGAGGTGATCGTTCCGACCTTCAGCTTCTTTGCCACGGCCGGCGTCGTGTCCCGTCTTCACGCCACCCCGGTGTTCGTGGATATCGATCCGGTTTCGTTCAATCTCGATCCCGGCCTGCTGGAACAGGCTGTCACATCGGCCACACGCGCCATCATACCCGTGCACTTGTTCGGTCAGGCCGCGGACATGGACGCGATCATGGAAGTGGCGCAGGCGCGCGACCTGTACGTCGTGGAAGACGCGGCTCAGGCCATCGGCGCGCGCTGCGGCGACGGGCGCTTCGCGGGGACGGTGGGAACGACCGGCTGCTTCTCGTTTTTTCCCAGCAAGAACCTGGGTTGCTTCGGGGACGGCGGCCTGGTCGTTACGCGCGATCCCGAGTTGTACCACAGGATGAAAATCATGCGCGTGCACGGAGGGGAGCCGAAATACTACCACAAGGTCATCGGCGGAAATTTCAGGCTGGACGCGTTGCAGGCGGCGGTCTTGCGCGTCAAACTCCCGCGGCTTGAAACATGGAGCCGGCGGCGGCGCGAGAACGCGCATAATTACAACCGCTTGTTTGTCGAAGCGGGGCTGGCGGAAGGACCCGGCCGCGCGACGTTCGACGAACGCAACGCTGTTCTCCTCCCGAAGGAAATCCACGCGGAAGCGGAACCCGGCTTTTACCACATCTACAACCAGTACTCGATTCGCGTGGAGAAACGCGACGAAGTCGTGCAACACCTGCGGAAACATCACGTGGGATGCGAGATTTACTACCCGGTTCCGTTCCACCGGCAGGAATGCTTCGCGGATGTTCCTTCTTCCAACGGGAGCTTCCCCGTCGCGGACGAAATCGCGCGTACCATTCTTTCGATTCCCGTCTATCCCGAAATGACCGATGACATGCAACAGCACGTCGTGGAAACGGTTGCCGAAGCAGTCGATGCATGACGAGGGGATGCACCCGGTACAGAAGGATATCTACCGCTCCATGACGCCGGAACAGAAATACAAGATCGGCATGAGCATATACTGGACCGTAAGGAAGTGGAAAGCGGCGGGGATTCGTATGCAGCGCCCCGATTGGTCCGAGGAACAGGTTCAAGCGAAGGTGAAAGAAATTTTCCTCTATGTCCGCACCTGATTTTCTTAGGGTTTTCTGCTCGTGCTTGAACGCCGGCCTTGAAACAATGAGTTTTCATGATGAGCGCTGATCCCTTCATCGTTGTTGCGGGCGCGGGCCGCTGGGGCTCGAACCATATCCGGGTTCTTCACGAGCTCGGGGCCCTGTACGGCGTGGCTGAACCGGACGGCGGGAGGCGTGCGGAAGTCCGGGAACGCTACCCGGACGTCATGATCGAGGAATCGCTGTCGTCGTTCCTGGAGAATCCGGAAGTCCGGGGCATCGTGGTTGCGGCTCCCGCCCAAATGCATCATCTCCTCGCAGCCGAAATCCTGCATCACGGGAAACACGTCCTGGTGGAAAAACCGCTGGCCTTGACCGTGGAGGAAGGGGAGCACCTCGTGGACCTCGCCGAACAGAACGGCCTGGAACTCATGGTCGGACATATCCTGCTCTATCACCCTGCTATCCGGTCGATCAGAGAGCACGTGGAAACCGGAAAGCTGGGCAGGCTGCAATACATTTACAGCAACCGCCTGAACCTGGGCGCGGTGCGCAAGGAAGAGAACATCCTCTGGAGTTTCGCCCCACACGACGTGTCGGTGTTGTTGTTTCTCACCGGGTGCACCCCGCTGTCGGTTACTGCCAGTGGTGGCGCGTTCCTGCAGCCCGGCGTCCACGATGTCACGATGACCTCGCTCGCGTTCCCAGGCAACGTCATGGCGCATATCCACGTGTCGTGGCTGCATCCGTTCCGGGAGCACCGGCTGGTCGTGATCGGCGACCGCAGCATGATGGTGTTCGAGGACTCGAGGCCGCGTCCCCGCCTGCTTCTCTATCCCAAGGGTATCGACTGGATCGAAGGCGAACCGCGCAAGCGCGACGGCGACGTGGAAGAGATCCCGTTCGACGATGCCGAACCGCTGCGTCTTGAAATGGAGCATTTTCTCGACGTTGTCAGGGGAAACACGTCGCCGCGAACGGACGGCCGCCACGGGGTGGACGTGCTTCGCGTGCTTGAGCGCGCCCAGCGCTCGTTGATGATGTACCAGTATTCCGGGGCCAATGCAATGGAAGAAACGAATCGACCGGCTGCGCGCGGTCAGGAACCCGCGCCGGGGATTCACCCCTCGGTGTTTATCCACCCCACCGCGGTGGTTGATGAGGGTGTCGAGATCGGCGAAGGCACGAAGATATGGCATTTCTCGCACGTTCAGTCCGGTGCACACATCGGGAAGAATTGCACCCTCGGGCAGAACGTGAACGTTGGAAACAACGTGCGCATCGGCGACCATTGCAAGATCCAGAACAACGTCTCCGTGTACGAGGGAGTGGAGTTGGAAGACTATGTCTTTTGCGGTCCTTCCATGGTTTTCACCAACGTCCAGCGTCCCCGCTGCAAGTTTCCGCAGCGTGGAAGCAAGCATTACGTGAAAACCCTGGTCAGGGAAGGAGCGTCCATCGGCGCGAACGCCACGATCCTTTGCGGCATTACGATCGGGGAGAACGCTTTCATAGGGGCGGGGAGCGTCGTGCTGGATGACGTACCCGATCACGGACTTGTTGTCGGCAATCCCGGCAGGATCATTGGGAGCGTGGATGAAAAGGGGGAGAGGATCTAAAATTTGGAATTTGG
>JALUUP010000044.1 GCA_027021285.1 Bacteroidota bacterium
GGGATCTTTCCCGAAAGATACGAAATGAATCCCCCCATCGTCTCATACGCGTCACCCTCGGGGATATCCATTCCCGTTGCCTCGTTGAATTCCGCGACATTCATCGCCCCCTCAACGATGAACTTTCCCTCCCCGATGGATTGCACGAGCGTCGGCTCTTCATCGTACTCGTCCAGGATATCCCCCACGATCTCTTCCAGGATATCCTCCATCGTGATGATCCCTTCCGTTCCTCCGAATTCATCGACGACAATGGCGAGATGCACTTTCTTACGCTGAAATTCGCGGAGCAATTCCGCAATCGGCTTCGACTCCGGGACGAAATAGGCCGGACGAAGAATATCGTGAAGAATGATAAGATTCTTGTGCAAGATGAGATTGATGGCGTCTTTCGAATAAATGATCCCCTTGATGTTGTCGATTGCGTTTTCGTAAACCGGTAAGCGGGTGTAACGACTCTCCGTCACTACCTTCAGTACGTCGTCGGGTGGCATGGAGAGATCGATCGCCACGATTTCCGTCCGTGGAATCATGACTTCATGGGCCACCTTGTCGGTGAAGTCCAACACGCTTTCGATGAGTTTATGCTCCGTAGCATCGATGACACCGGATTTACTGCTTTCCTCGAGCATATCGCGAATTTCCTCTTCAGAAAGCTCGGGTTCAGCGAATGTGCTCTTGTCCTTTATCGGAAAAAGGATAGCGTCCGCCAGCAGCAACAACAGCTTTTGAGGACCACGAGTAAGAACGAACAACATCTTCATTAACGGGGCGAGACGCAAGGCCAGCAACTGCGCATAGCGGGTCCCGAACGCCCGCGGTAAAAGAACATTCGCAAGAACGATGATGCCAGAAATCACGGTGATAAGGAGAAACAATCCGCCCCACCAGAATGCAGTGGCGAATTCCGGAAAGAGACGATTTATCTCCACGGCAGCGTAATTCAAGAACATCAGTACGCCGATAACCGTGCCAACGGCATTCAAAAAACGGGTAGCGATTTGAACCGTCGCGGTAAAAGAATCTTCGTTCTCGCGAAGATAAAGAGTCAGCTCCGCGGAACGATCAGCCCCTTCGTCAACCAGTTTCTCCAACAGGCTCCGTGGGATGCTTAAAATCGAGAATTCACCGGTAGATATAATTCCGGAAAAAAGAAAGGGGAGTACAAACAGGAAAACGTCCAGGGTGGGCGATCCCGTCATGAGCGAAGTTGCTCCACTTCGTGGAACAGCAACAAACACGTGATACTGGTACTAGGAGGTTCCATTATATGCTAATGGAATGTACACCGCTCTGTGTGGAGTTCCAATACCTGGAGTCTCATGGGTATGTCCCGCGGCCGATTCATCCGAGTATCTCCTCACTGCTCGTTGAACCATCTATGAACATGATGTCAATGACGGAAGAAAGGGGGCTTCAGGAGCCCTGGCGCAACTTGTTTACGTGCCGTGCCAATGTGGATTTCCTGTTGGCGGCGGTGTTCTTTTTGACGACGCCCTTGATGACCAGTCGATCCAGCAATGAAACGGTAGCGCGATACAGTTCTTCCGCTTTATCAGGATCCTCAGTAGACCTGACTTTTTTCAACATCGTCCGTAGCCGCGATTTGTAAGAACGGTTATACGCCCGGCGACGTTCGGAAATGCGCATGCGGCGTTTGGCTGATGCGTGTTGTGGCATAAATTATCCTTTATGATATCGATTGTTTAATGTATTTTTCTTTACCTGTAAAAAAGTACAGATACAATTATACTTATTTATAAAAAAGAAATCAACAATTTACGGTAGTTTTTGAATAACGAATGAACGGTCCCTTGCATCGCCAGATGTCGTACGTTGGCATACTCTTCTTGCTGTTATTTACCACCTCCTGTTCACAAAGGGAAAGCAACCCATGGATCGATCGGGCTCTCGGCGTTGCGAATGCCATGTTCAGCAACGACACGACGGGTTACCTCCCGTACATACGCCCCGGGTTTCGCAATAACTTCACACCGTCGAAGGTGCGAAATCAGATCAAGATGATAGAAGATCGGTTTGGAACGTTGGATTCTCTCATCCTTCCCGTGTATAAGAAAGTCACGTCTTCCAACATTGTGGACCTTTTATGCTGCCTGAAAAAGGGCATGGTAACGTGGCGTTTTGTGTTCGATGACAGCATTCGCCTGATCGGCACAACGTTTTTACGACCGATCATTCCGTACGATTCGCCGTCCTATGTAGATACAAGCGCTTTCATTGAACTGCCCGCTCTCCTTGGCGCCGAACCGAACCTGCTCCCCGGTAAGTTTACCGTCCCGCGTGGGCGTCCGCCATACCCGGCGGTGATATTCATTCATGACGGCGGTCCATGGAGCGAAGACGAAACTCGTGGTCTGAACCTGCTGTTCAAAGACCTCGCTTGGGGACTCGCCAGCCGCGGGATTGCCGGGATGCGTTACCAAAAACGAACCTATGCCTACCCGGGACAACTTTCACCGGATTCGGTTACGCTGGAAAACGAGACCATCGATGACGTGTACGGGACCATCGAGTGGATGAAAACGCGAATGAATCTCGACAGCACGCGAATCTTCCTCATCGGACACGGGATCGGAGGATATCTCATTCCCCGCTTGCTCTCAGAAAAACCGCTGTTCGCGGGCGGTATCATCATGGGTTCCCCTGCTAAAAGCGTAGTAAAGGGATTACGCGAACGCGTCCAATACCTCCTTTCGCTTCCCGATTCCCTGCTCGGATATTCACGCGTTTCCGAAACGATCCTGTCCCGTCTCGACTCCTTCACAACCGGGATGCTCCCGGACACGTCGCGCGTTTTCGGTATGCCCGCCAGCTATTTCTACGAACTCAAGAAATCTTCTCCGGATGCATACGTGAGATCCGTCACGGCGCCGTTACTTATAATGCACGGAGGCCGGGACTTTGAATACGGAAGAAACCAGATACGGGAATGGAAGGCCCTGTTCAGTGACACAACCGCTGTTGTTTTCAAATCCTATCCCGAGCTGAATCATCTCTTCGAAAACGTCCAAAGCTCCTCATCACCTTCACCACGTGATTACTTTATCCGCACCCACGTGGACAGCACGGTTATTTTCGATATTGCCGATTGGATCTGGAAGAACTCCCGACCATAATTGCCAGTGGCGATCATGTACTCACCGGATACGCGGTCATCTTACATCGTGCCACCAATACGAATCGGCTGGCGTCGTCTTCCCCACTCTCCGGGCTTTTCGTCGAAGCGCCCGGCAACGGCATGCCCACAGAACCTGCATGCATTTCCGTCCAGGTTATAAGCGCCAAGTTCGTACCAGTCCCGTTCGATGAGCAGTTTACCACAGGCCGGACAGTAGGTGCTTCCTCCTGCGCGATCAACGACATTCCCGGTATAAACGTACTGTAACCCGGCCTCCAGTGCGATTTTCCTCGCCCAGGATAACGTTTTGGATGATGTCGGCGGATAATCCGTCATCCTGAAATCGGGGTGGAAGGCCGTAAAGTGCAATGGAATATCAACGCACAATTCAGTCGCGATCCATTCGCATAAGCTTCGGATCTCCCCCTCGCTGTCATTCGCGCCGGGGATCAGGAGGGTGGTAATCTCGACCCAAACATCGGTTTCCAGAACGAGGTATTTCAACGTATCCAGGACCGGTTGCAAGTGGCCAGCGCAGAGCTTGTGGTAGAAATTTTCCGAAAAGGCTTTCAGGTCGACGTTGGCGGCATCCATGGCCGCGAAGAATTCCGGCCGTGCTTCTTCAGTGATGTAGCCCGCGGTCACGGCAACCGTGCAAATGCCACGTTCACGGCAGGCGGCAGCGATATCGATGGCATACTCGGCAAAGATCACGGGATCATTGTACGTGAACGCAACCGAACGGCAGCCGTATTCTTCGGCGGTCCGAGCGATCTGCATGGGCGAAGCGCTGTCGCTCAGTCGTTCGGTTTCCCGTGATTTGCTTATATCCCAGTTCTGGCAAAACCGGCACCCCAGGTTACACCCCGCCGTACCGAAAGAAAGGACACTCGTTCCTGGATAAAAATGGTTCAGTGGTTTTTTCTCGATCGGATCGATGCAAAAACCACTGCTTCTTCCATACGTCGTGAGCGCCATCCTGCCGCCGATATTCTTGCGAACGAAGCAGAATCCTCTCTGACCATCCTTCACCTGGCAATACCGCGGACACAGGTCACACTGGATTTTACCATCCTCAACCCGATGCCAATATCGACCGAAAAAAACGGCGCTATTTTCTTTTGATATCATGTGTCACTCACGATGAACCGCGAAGGGCACTTGTGGAAATATACGCCCGGAC
>JALUUP010000045.1 GCA_027021285.1 Bacteroidota bacterium
GACACCGAGGGCTGCCAGCTCTTCATCACTCACTGCGCCACGCCCCACCTGGACGGCCGGTACACCAACTTCGGCAAGGTCGTCCGAGGCATGAAGGTGGTGGACAGGCTCGAGGTCGGCGACCGGATACTCAGCGTGAAGAGATTATGAGACGAACATGGATGGAGTGACCTGGAAAAGAAACGGGGCGGTGTCGAGCCGCCCCGCTGCATTTCAGGAGGAACGCGGTTTATATCAGAACGCGCACCGGTTGTAGGACTCGGCGCGGGCGGGGTCCGCGCTGGCAAGCAGTTTCATGACTTCCGCTTTCTTGGGATAGCCGTCGAGCACCTGGCAGATCTCGTCTTTCTTCTGTTCGAAAAACATGGTAATGAGAAGGCTCTTGGTCGGGGCCCGTTCCAGTACCTGTGCGATCATTTTCAGTCCGCGCGCGATGTCTTCCTGCGCGACTTCCTTCTCGGTGCGGAGGTAATCCAGGCCCTGGTAGTAGTAGAGGAACAGCGCTTTCCGGAAGGGCTCGTAGGTGGCGTTCATGCATTCGCTCAGGAGGTTGGCCCGGCTGTATTCGTTCGGGTTGCCGGACCACTCCCGCGCCTGCGCCGAAGACTGCGCCCTCTGGGAAATGTTGAGCGCCTTCGAGTAGAACGGCGTGCCCGCCATCGGCTCGTAACTGTCGAAGTCGAAGGCGAGAATCATGTAGGCGTAGAAATCGAGAAATGACGTGATGGGATCGTACGTGAAATCGTCGTGCGTGAACGGCATGCCCTGGATGTACGTGAACGACCAGCGGCGGTCAAGCACACGCAGCAGGATCGAGGTGCGCTGCGTCGGCCGGTCGTTTTCCCATATCCGGCGCTGGCTGCTGATGGCCACCTGCGCCGTGTATTCCTTCGAGGAGGTCACGCTGAGGAAGAAGATTTCCATGCTGACGGGAATCTTGTCGCCGCGGAAGTCGATGCCGGTCCACCGGTATTCGTTCATGTAGGCTTCGACTTTCTGCTTGAAGTCGGCGATGTATTCCCGGTCGGACGGAGAGGGAAGCTGTTCGGCGTTGACGTTCACCGTCACCTGGAGTTCCTGCGCGGACGCCGCGGAGCACGCAAGCAAAAGACCCGCCACAATGCACGTAATTTTCATATATTTTATGGGGCGCGATGTTTTCATCACTGCTCAAAATAGAGAATTCACTCCGGCACGGCAAGGGATTCCGGCGTCTCCGCATTATCGTGGTTCTTTTGCTGGTGTGTGGATCGGGTGCGGTTGCTTCCGGCGATCCGTCTTCGCGCGGCGCCCGTTCCCTCGCGCTGGGTTTTGCGACCACGGCCGGCGAGCCCGATGCGTGGTCGGCATTCTCCAATCCCGCTCTGGCCGGATGGATGGCCGCGCCGGAATTCGGCGTGTTCTATTCTCCCGGTGTATTCGGCTTGTCCGAGCTCGCGACGGGATCGGGCGCGGTTCTGTACCCGTTCCCGTTCGCCGTCGCGGGACTGTCCATCTCCTCCCGGGGCTTCGACCTGTACCGGGAAACCACCGTCGGGGTGACCCTGGCGGGTGAAATCGTCGAGACGATCACGGGAGGAGTGACATTGAATTACTACGGCCTTGCGATCGAACGGTACGGGAACGCGGGCGCGATAACCCTGGACGTTGGATTGGCGTTCTCGCCGGTACGGAGGCTGATCGTGGGCGGCGTCGTCAAAACCGTCAACCAGCCGGTGCTGGGGGAATCCGGCCAGCGCCTGCCTTCCGTCATGGCCATCGGGTTGTCGTACGGTGCCCATGCCTCGACGACGCTCTATCTCGACCTGGAGAAAGACAGCCGCTACCCGGCCACGGTGCGTTTCGGCATCGAGCACCGCCCGCTCGACGTGCTCTCCGTCCGCGCAGGGTATCAGACTGCCTACGGCGTGTTTTCGGGAGGAGTCGGAATCGCGCAGGACGCGTTTACGTTCGACTACGCTGTCCAGGTGCACCCCGTGCTGAGCATGACGCACGGCTTCAGCCTTACCGCGCGGTTCTGACGCTGGCGGGTGCTCCCGTTCAAAGAATGACAGCTCACACTAGAGCGGTGGCGCGCGGAATTCGTAGGAGTATCATACATTCTGACAGCAGCCCTGCCCGCAGCCCTGAGCGAAGTCGAAGGGCGATGTCGCCACGAAGTGGTCCCTTTGGGGAAATATCTGAATCGAGGGCGGAGTCGTCGCGAAACAAATAAAAGCAGTATTCAGAGTTCACGAGAGTATTCATACAGTTTCACAGAAAGTCCAAGAAAACAACATCGGGAGAGAGACATGTCGTACGAAAACATCGTTATTGAAATTTCAGATCGTATTCAAACGGTTACGATCAACCGGCCGGAAAAGCTGAACGCCTTGAACCAGGCCACGTTGGCCGAACTGCGCCGGGCGTTCACCGAGGCCGCGGCGAGCGCGGACGTGGACGTCATCGTGCTTACCGGCGCGGGCGAGAAAGCCTTCGTGGCGGGCGCGGATATTTCCGAGCTGGCCCGGCTGGACGTCCTGGGAGGAAGGCAATACGCTTTGGACGGGCAGGCGGTGCTGGACGCGATCGAGAAGTGTCCCAAGCCGGTTATCGCCGCCGTCAACGGCTATGCGCTGGGTGGAGGATGCGAAATCGCCCTGGCTTGCCATATCAGGATCGCGGCCGAGAACGCCGTATTCGGCCAGCCGGAAGTCAAGCTGGGGCTCATTCCCGGTTTCGGCGGCACGCAGCGCCTGGCCCGTCTCGTGGGCAAGGGAAGAGCGGCGGAGATCATATTCACCGGCGCCAACGTCGATGCGGACGAGGCGTTTCGCATCGGCCTGGTGAACAAAGTCTGCCCGGCCGGCGAGGTTGTCAACGAAGCGCTGGCAATGGCGAAAACCATCGCCGCGCGGGGACAGGTCGCCGTGCGCTACGCCGTGGAGGCCGTGAACGCGGTCCACGAAACGTCGCTGGAGCAGGGGCTCGTCATCGAGGCGTCGTATTTCGGCCTGTGTTGCGGAAGCGAGGATTTCAAGGAAGGGACCTCGGCATTTCTCGAAAAGCGCAAGCCCAATTTCACCGGTAAATGAACCAGTATCCCCGCGAAGCGACGGAAAGGTCGGAGGAAGAACGATTCCGCATCGGCGCACGGAGGCGCGTGGTGATCATTGTGATCGAGATCGTTCTTATCGCTGTTGCCATTTATTTTCGCGGGTACCTGGAAATCGTCCGTCCCGCCGTCGAGGTCGGCGACCTCCGCACGGAGGTGGGCATCAAGGCCGGGTTGCGCCGCAACCTGTCCCTCGTGTTGCAGGAATACGGATTCGATCCCGCCTGGATTTCGATGGGCTGCGTGTACGGCCCTGAACGCGACACCGTTCGCGTCCTGTGGAGCATCCGCACGCCGCCGGGCGTCGCCTTGTTTTCCCTCGCGCACGACGTCGATGAAGCCGTGCAGGAGTTCGGCGCGTTTGCCACGGGAGTGGAGAATCCCCGCACGCACGAGATGACGATTCACATCCGGCGGGGCATCAGGCTGGTGCACTCCATGCATTTCACCTACGACCCGGCCATCAGGCGCAGGGCGGGCGTCGTTTCCGTGCTCCTCGACGGCCTCGGCGACGCTTCGCGTTCGGACATCGATCGTTACATGGAGGACCTGGAGGACATCGCCTGCCTGATCAAACCCGCGCCGGAGCAGGCCGACCTGGCGCGCGAGCTGTCCGTGGGCGGAAAGGAAATCATCCTGCACTTTCATTTCGCGGAAAGGAGAAAAGGAGGAGCGTCCGTGTTCGCCGAGGACATGTCGCCGGGCGTTCTCCGGAACAGAACGGAACGGATCCTGAACGACTTCCGGGGCGCGGTCGGGTTCTACATCACGACCGAAAGCTCGATTCCGCGGGCCTCGAAGAGATTGCGAACCATGCTGCGCGCGCGCGGTCTCCAGCCTCTTCCGACCGAGATATTGATGTACGTCGATCGTTCGGACGACCCGGATATCATGACGGCCCGTATGAACGAGATTGCGGAGGCGGCGACGGAAAACGGACGCGCCATCGCCGTGGTGGAATTGCACGATGAAGCGCTCGATTTCATCGACGCCAACATCGAACGCCTGCGAAAACGGGGATTCCGGTTCCAGGCGATCCACAAAATCATGGAGCAGCAATGAAGGGAGGGGACGCGGAGTGATCGTTCGAGACGTCAGGCCGGGCAGCATCGCCGGGGAAGCGGGTTTGAAAGCGGGTGACATCGTCCTGGAAATCAACGGTTTCAGGATGTTCGACGCGCTCGATTACCGGTTTT
>JALUUP010000046.1 GCA_027021285.1 Bacteroidota bacterium
GGCGGGGACATACACGGAATCAATAAACCGGATAGAATCCGGGCCGGAAAGTGAACAGGCAAGCGACGGTTTCCCCGCTGCCTGGAGAAACAGCGGATACGAACACTCGAACCAACGATCGCCCAGTGAAGAACTGCGATAGCGAACCTTGATTTCCTTCACCGTCGCCCCGCGCGGCTGCGAGGTAACAGAAACATACCACGTCACGTTTGCAGATCGGAAAGCATTTACCTGGCCGATGCCGAGGCAGGAATCCGGAGATCGTACGGGGTGAAGCGCGAGTCCCGGAGGTAACTCGATACACGTTTCAACGTCTTGCAAGAACAAGCTGCTGATGTTCTTCAGCGTAAGGTTCAACTCGAACGGATCGGGTTGATACATTTTCGTTGTCGTTTGATAACGAAGGGTATCCGGTCCTGATATCGTGCAAAGCAACGCCACGTCGAGGGGAGCGATGGACAGCTCCCGTTTGCAGGAGAACTCTCTGTCATCCCCGCTGCGGGCGACCACCTCGATCAGCGGGCGCCGCGTTTTCTCTGAATTCGAAGCGTAAAGAACCCATTCAACAATGATGGTATCCCCCGGCGCAAGGGTGCGATTGATGGTAATGAACGATTGGGCTGGCGGTTGCTGGATTGATATCCCCTGCATGTCCGGAATAAACAATTGAACATACGATATAAAGGTGGGCAGATTGCCGCTATTCCATAACACATATCGGGCCACAAAGGGATTCGGGGTGAGCGCAGTGCGCGAGGAGTTGATACCTATCGAATCCGGGAGTTCCAACATGCATTCTACTTTCAGGTCTCCCGACTTGGGAAGACACACGGATTTTTCGCAGAACGACGGCATGAGCTCGATCAACGTCGAGGGGTTTCGACCACGTACTTCACTTTCAATCTTCAGACATTTTCGCTCGGGTAGTTTACCCGTGAATCGCACCGTCCACGAGACTACACGAGCGGTATCGCCTCCTTTCCAGACCTCGACCATCGCGGGGGTATATACTTTCCATTCCGGCTGCCCGGGCGGATCCAGCTCAAATCCCGGTGGAAGCAGAAGGCGTGCCCGGACACTATCCGCGGCCATGGTGCCGAAGTTCCGCACCGCGACCGCGACCGGAAACGGATTTGGTAAATATTCATCGCTACTCTTGTTAAATTCCAATGAATCCGGTGCGAGTACATCGCATTTTAAAACAGGGCCGGGCATGGGGGGGATAGTCAATTCAACCTCGCACTTCGTTGAATCAGCCCCTTTCGTTCTGACCCACACTTCGATTTTATACGTCTTCAGATCCGGTGAAGCCGGATGCATAATTCTCCAACTGACCTTGCCCTGCTCTCCGGGTTTTAACTGCGCGGGGAAGAGTTTCTTGACCTGGTGATTGCCCGGCTCGGAAACCAGGCGAAGATCAGGGACGAGATTGATTGTAGCGTAAACGTCGCCTGTTTTTTCTCCGCCGTCGTTCCGCACAATCGCATCCAGCGTAAAAGGCATCGGTTCGTATCTGAACGTTGCAGTGTTCACTGTTATCTCTGGGACGGTAAGAGAGCAGTTCAGTATTGGACCAGTCGGCGGTATCCAGATCGCCTTGCAACACTTCACCGGTAAATGATTGTCGAATCGCGCTTCGATGCAAATGCGGACGGAGTCTCCCTTGCTCCGCCGTCGTACACTCAACAACCAACCCGCTTCCGACCGACCACCGTCAGCAGCCATATTCACGGGGTCTCCTGCCTGCGAGAGAACCTGCGGATCGACGAGTTCAAAATCCCGCGGATCGATACTGAGCGTCACCTGGACGTTCCTGGCTTCGAGATTGCCGTAGTTGAAAAGTTCGATACGTACCTCAAACGGATCAGGAGAGTACTGAGTCGCCGCGGGATCCCATACAGGAGGAGCGGGAATTTTCAGCGCACAGTTTACTTCGGGGAGCCTGGCGATAATTAATTTTCCGGCTTTGAACACGGGCTTCAGGCAGCCCCGGGAAAAGATCCAATCCTGGATGTAAAGATCACAATCCCGACTGAAAGCGGTGAATTGCAACATTGCAAGGATACCCTTGCCGGAGATGGGTTTGGGACTGCGTATCTTGAACTGGATACCACCCGGTATCGGGTACCACTCAATCTGTACTCCATCAAGGAGATATCCATCCGTGGTAACGCCAAGGAACCGGCAGCACCCCGCATCAAATAAAACTTTAAATTCAGCCGAGTTAAAAATACCGTTTACGTCATCTTCAAGGGTAAGAGGGACATCCACGTTTTCTCCACGGACAACGGTAACCTGGCCAAGCGAAATCCGGATGGGTTTGAATTGCGAAGGATCGCGTGGCGTTTTATACGTAGCGGTTTTGGTATCATAGCCCGGACAACCGGAAAGCGATTGGGGAAGCCCGACGGTTAACTCGATTGTTCTTTCTGTTCCATCCGGGCATTCCGATTGGTAAATAATCTCGCATTCCATGAACCGATGACTGATGGTTGTATGAATGTCCCTATAAATGGATTCCAGATCATCACCCGTCGGTGAACTGTAGTATGTTCCTCCGGTTTCCTGCGCGAGAAGCTGTAGGGGATATTCGGCTGCGTCGGTTCCCAACCCTATCGTATAAACCCTGATATTGTTCGCTTTTGCCAGGGCAATCACCTGGAGAAAATTATAGACCATGCTGGAATTTTCCTGACCGTCTGTAAGAAGAATGACGGCTTTACAAGGATTCACTCCCCTGTTGATGACTTCTTCCAATCCTTTCCCGGCTCCATCCCACATCGCTGTCATGCCGTTCGGCGACAGGCCGTCGATCGCACCTTTCAACGCAAGCTTGTCGTTGGTCATGGGCATATCAACGGAAACGTCGCTCGAAAAACTGACAACCGTCGCCTGGTCGCAATTACCGTTCATGAGATCAACGAACACTTTCCCAGCAGTCTTGGATTGTTGCATTTTCTGTGGGGTCATACTGGAACTGCGGTCGAAGACCAGCGCAACGCTCATGCAACAGGTACCATTAGGATCGGGGCAGATGATATCAAAGTCCGTGATAATCTCGCCGTTTTCCTTCAGCGTGATATTCTCTTTCTTGATATCGTATCGTGGTACGCCGTTGCACGTTACGGAAAAGAAGACCCGTACTTCGGGAAAATTGAATCCGTTCACACGGTTGATTTCGAGAACAGGCTGGGCGGAAAGCGGAACAGTCGTCGCCAGCGCCAGCACGAACATTCCCGCGACTACTGATTTCCAGCCGCCGGTTCTATTGATTTGGAGAGAATAATTTATCATGACAACGTGGGAAGAGTCTCTGTACCACCGCCGACAGCGCAACCTCACATCACGTGACTTTTCACATGCACAACCGCGGAGTCGATTGCCCGCCGTGGTATGAACTATAAGTTCGCGTTCTTCCGATTACCGGGCAAGAATCATTTTCATGATCTTCGAGAACGCCCGTGTTTCAAGCTTGTAGAAATAGATTCCGCTCGGTAAATTCCCTGCGTCGAAACGAACCGAGTACGCTCCTTCTTCCTTGAAACTGTCAACGAGAACCTGAACCTCGCGCCCGAGAGCATCATACACTGCAAGCCGCACGTGCGTATCCTCCGCTATTGAGAAGCGGATCGCCGTGGTTGGATTAAATGGATTCGGCTGGTTTTGTTCGAGACTGTATACCCCCGTACTGCCAAGCGGAATGATACATTCGCCACTGACGGTAACGAGCCCGTTCTCCACGAATGTAAAGACTTCACCTTCGTTGATGTCCCAGTCGGTGAAGACTAAATCGGTCTGAGCAATCTTCAACGAGTTCGACCCTCCACCGAAAACAGCTTCAAATGTGAGATATACCAGCGGCCCCGAACCTTTGGATAACGGGCTGCCTGTCGTTTCGTCGTACACTTCTACTTCACCACGTTTCACGAGCGAAGATCGAGGAGTTATCCAGCCGTATTCGGTGAGCGTTCCTTTCGAATACGCCTCGTAGAATCGAACCACCGTCGGATCGTACTGGATACGGAAACGGTAGCTTCGAATATCCTTGCCGATCGTCTCGTCGATGTACACCGGTACCTGGATCTTGTCTCCGAAACTGCCTACGTTGTCACGCGGAATCGTCAACGTCGATATCTTCGGCGCACCCTGCACGAACAACGTTACGTTGCAAATCGCCGGCGATCCGCGGTCCGACGTCACGTTGAACACGAACCGACGGTTGTACCCCTCGT
>JALUUP010000047.1 GCA_027021285.1 Bacteroidota bacterium
GCGTGCGGGACTCGGGTACGCTCGTATTCACGGTCACGATGACTGCATAACGGTGGATATGGGAGGAACGAGTTTCGATGCCGCCCTGGTGCGGGACGGCTCTCCTCTGGTGGAAACCGAGGGCGAGATCAACCGCTATCGCATTGCCCTGCCCATGCTCGGCATCGTTACCATTGGGGCGGGCGGAGGAAGCATCGGCTGGATCGACGAAGGAGGGCTCCTACGCATGGGACCCCAGAGCGCCGGCGCCGACCCGGGACCAGCGTGTTACGGCAAAGGGGGCGAGCGCCCGGCCTGCACGGACGCCGATCTCCTGCTGGGCTATCTTAATCCGGACTTTTTCGCCGGGGGCAAGATGAAGCTGGACGTGGAGGCCGCGGAACGAGCCGTGTCCGAGCACGTTGCCGGGCCCCTTGGTCTTTCAATACGGGAAGCGGCGGCCGGCATGTATCGCGTGATCAACAACAACATGGCACAGGGCGTGCGCGAAATCACCATCAAGCGCGGCTACGATCCGCGCGAGTTTCCGATGGTGGTGGCGGGAGGAGCAGGACCCATCCACGCTTGCATGATCTGCCAGGAGCTGGAAATTCCCATGTTCATCGTTCCACGGGAGTCGTCCATTTTTTGTGCCGCGGGCATGCTCATGAGCGACTTGCAGCACGATTTCGTTCGCTCGTTCGTGTCGCCGTTCGACAAAATCGACTGGAGCGACCTTACCACGGTAATCGATGAAATGAAACAGGAGGGAGCGGCGCTGCTGACCGAAGAGCACATCCCGGAAGACCGGAGGAAGTACTACGTGAACCTGGATTGCCGTTACGTGAAGCAGTACCACGAGGTTTCCCTCCCGGTCGAAATGGACATGGTTCTCGGCGCAGACATGGAAGCGATATCCACCCGCTTCCACACCGAGCACAACCGCCTGTTCGGTTACTCGCTTGAAGAGGACGGCACTCCGATCGAATTGATCAACGTCAGGCTGCGGGCGGTGGGTGTGACCGAAAAGCCGGCCATGATGGAAGACGAATACGCCGGGGAGGATGCTTCCGCCGCGCTCAAGGGCGAGCGCGAAGTGTACCTGCCGGAGCGTGGGACGTTCGAAACCGTGCCGGTGTACGACGGCCATCGCACGCGTTTCGGGAACCGCATCCAGGGACCGGCCATCATCGAGCAGGTCAACACCACGTTGTTCCTCAGCGAGCAGTACGATTGCGCCTGCGATCCCTACGGATCGTTTTCGGTGTACCGCAAGGGAAAGGAAGACCTGGTCATGGAATCTTTCGCGGGGGTGGCGCATGAATAACATCGATCCCATCCTGTTGTCCGTTTTCGCCCGCGCTTTCAAGTCCATCACGGACGAGATGAGTATTTCCGTTCAGAGAACCACCCGTTCGCCCATCCTGTGCGAGGCGCGCGATTTCGTCACCGGGCTCTACGATGCGGACGGGAACATGTTGGAACAAACGGAAAACCTGCCGATCCTTTCGTTCTCGCTCGGCCCCGTCTGCAAGTACATCATCGAGTATTTCGGCGACGAGATTTACCCCGGCGACGTGATCTTTCACAACGACGTGTTCAGCATGGGAAACCAGAACAACGACGTTGCTGTGTACAAGCCCATCTTTTTCGGGGACAAGCTGGTGGCCTGGTCGGCGGTGAAAGGACACCAGGCGGATATCGGCGGCGCGGTGCCGGGCGGCTACAATCCCAACGCCACCGAGGTGTGGCAGGAGGCTCTTCGCATTCCCCCCGTCAAGGTGTACGAGAAGGGAAAACTTCGCAAGGACGTATGGGATCTCATTTTCGCCAACATCCGCTTCGACATGGTGAAGGAAGACATGCGGGCGCAGACGGGCGCCTGCGTGGTAGGCGAGCGACGAATGATCCAACTGCTGGAAAAGTACGGGGTGGACTGCTTCGAACGGCACAAGGAAGCCCTGTTCGACGCTACCCGCAGGATGATGGAAGCGGAAATCGCCGCAATCCCGGACGGCGTGTATCACGGGGAAGCCGTGATCTACTACGACGGCAGGAACGTGGGAAAAGAGTACCGCATCCGGGTGGACATCACGGTGGAGGATCGCAGCATCCGGTTCGACTATTCCGGAACCGATCCCCAGTCCAACGCCTTCGTGAACGGCACGTATACATCCAGCGCCTCGGCCACCATCCTGACCTTTCTGCAGATGGTGAACCCGGACATTCCGCACAACCAGGGCATGGTGCATCCCATCGACATCATTATCCCGGAAGGAACCATACTCAACGCGGCCTATCCGGCGGCAACGACGTACGGCAATCATCTCTGTCCGCCCAACGCCGACGCCATTGCGCGTGCGCTGGGGCGGGCCATCCCCGATCGCGTGACCGCGGGCTGGAATCACTTGCTGTGCTCGCTGACCACGGGCATCCATCCCGAGCGCGGGGACAAGTACGTGGATATCTTCTTCATGGGGTTGAAAGGCGGCTCCGGCGCCATGAAAGGCGTGGACGGTTATGATCACATCGGGATGATCGACGCGTCGGGAGGCGTGCTGGACCAGGACTACGAAATGTTCGAGCAAACCACGCCCCACCTGCTGTTGAAGCATGAGTACCTGACCGATTCGGCCGGGGCGGGCCAGTGGCGCGGCGGCCTGGGGGTGGAAACCGTGTTTGAAATCGGTTCCGACAACACGCAGCTCGTGGTCTTCGGCGACGGCGACGTTGAGCCCGCCTTCGGACTCATGGGCGGCCGCGAGGGCACGCTGAATTCCATCACGCTCGAGCTTCCGGACGGTTCGGTCACGAAGCCCCGCAGTCTGGATTTGCTCACCGGTCTGCCCCGGGGAACGATCTACCGCCAGTGCGCGGGCGGTGGCGGCGGTTACGGCGATCCGAAGAATCGCCCGGCCGAATTGGTGGCGGAAGAAGTGCGGAACGGCATTATTTCCATCGAAGCAGCGCGGAACATCTATGGCGTCGTGGTGGACGAACAAACCCTGGAACTCGACCGGCAAGCAACCGAACAGCGCAGGAATCAATCGCATGGATGACAAGAAGAAACTGGAGGTGCTCAGCAATATCAACCGCGCCGCGCATTTCGAGTGGCGACGGACCGTGCTCGCGTTGTGCCCTGATCTCGATCCCATCGAGGTGATCAAGAAATACTGGGAAGAAGTGGCGAAGGACACGGCGCAGTTCTACCTCACGAAGATTGACCCCGATCACGATCTCGCGCCGCAGTTCGCTTCTCTCTTCGTTTCCAGTAGCGTGGTCATGGGCGAGGACGCAGAGCTGCTCGAACCAACGCCCGAAGGGCACAGCCGTGCGCGGCACAACGACTGCCCGTGGTATCACTGGCACCAGCGCGAGAACCTGCTGAACGAGGACCAGGTCGGTTGCGATCACTGGCTCGCGGTTACCATCGAAGAAATCAACCGCGCTCTTGGCCGGTCTCTGAGATTCGAAACGGAAACCAGTTTACCGGCGGGGGGCGGATGTTGCCTGCGAAGATTCTGGGAGGAAAAAACGTAATGGATTTCAACCTCACCGAGGAACAGCAGCTCGTACAGCAGACCTTCGCCCGGTTCAGTGACGAGCAGGTCCGGCCCGTGGCGGCGGAGATCGACGAGAAAGGCGAGTACCCCCGCGACCTCGTGAGCAAGTTGGCGGAGATGGGCGTCTTTGGTTTGCGGTACCCGGAATCCGTGGGCGGTTCGAACGTGGACTTCATTTCCTATTGCCTGGTCATGGAAGAATTGGCGCGTGGTTCTCTCTCGCTCGCCGCCTGTGCGGCCATGCAATCTCTCATGGGAACGCATTTCCTGTTCGCTCTCGGCACGGGCGATATCCATGAACGCCTTCTGAAGCCTGCTCTCCGGGGTGAAAAGATCGGTACCATCTGCATAACCGAGCCCAACGCGGGGAGCGACCTCTCCGCCATTTCCACAGCGGCAACGAAGGTGGAAAAAGGCTACGTATTGAACGGGCAGAAAATGTGGATCACCGCCGCGCCGGTGGCGGATTTCTTCACCGTATTCGCCCGCACCGGCGAGGAGAAGCGCCTGACGATCTTCCTGGTGGAGCGGGATTTCGAAGGACTGTCGGTGGGACAGACTATCGAGAAAATGGGCGTGTGGGGTTCGCCGACCTCGGAACTTTCCTTTGCCGATTGCTTCGTTCCGGACGATCACCTGCTGGGCGGGGAGGGGGACGGCGAAACTCAGTTGCGCAA
>JALUUP010000048.1 GCA_027021285.1 Bacteroidota bacterium
AGACAGTGATTTTTACTGGAAAGATTTTCAGGCGAGATCAAATAATGAACTGGCGGATATCCTGGGAAATTTCATCAACCGGACCCTGCACTTCGCTCACAAGCATTTCCAGGGGAAGGTCCCGCCCGTAGGAGATCTCGATGAGCGCGACCGCGAATTCCTGGCCATGTTCCAGGTTACGGCTGATCGCGTTGCGGAATCGTACGAGGGATATCGTTTTCGTGAGGGTGTCAGTCGAACCATGGATCTGGCTCGTGCCGCGAACAAGTATTTCAATGATTCCGAGCCATGGGTAACACTAAAAAGTGACCCGAACAAGTGCGCGACGACAATTAATATTGCCCTGCAAGCGATTCACAGCCTCATGATATTCTTCGAGCCGGTTCTTCCGTTTACCGCTCGGGATATACGTTCGTTGCTAGGATTTTCCGAGGAATACACGTTTCATTGGGAAGTAGGGTACAACCCTGCTCTGGTTGAAGGACATCAGCTTGGCGGGCAGAAAATTCTCTTTGAAAAAATAGACGATGATGTCGTCGCCAGGCAAATTGATAGACTCGGGCAATTGCCCGCAGAGGAGGAAGAGGCACAGTGGCCGAACGCTCCGCTAAAGCCCATGATCGTGATCGATGACTTCAGCAAGATTGATTTACGCGTTGCGGAAATTGTCGAGGCGGAACACATAAAAAAAGCAAAGAAGTTGTTGCGTTTGAAAGTCAGAATCGGCGGGCACGAGCGCCAGCTCGTTGCAGGGATTGCGGAACATTACGAACCTGAATCGCTTATCGGCAAACGTGTTGTCGTCGTGGCAAACCTCAAACCCGCAAAACTGTTCGGGGTGGAATCACAGGGCATGGTGTTGGCAGCGACAAACGAAGACGGGAAATTGACATTACTTGTGCCGGAGCAGGATATTGATACAGGCAGTATCGTCAAGTAAATCACCGGTGTGATGAAACCTGAACAATGATTTCGGGGCATCTAATATTTCGTGTAACCTGGTTTTTCTTCTTGGCAACATTGGCTGCCGGATGCGATCAGGGTTTGTCTCCCGAAATGGCCTCCGTTGACCCCGGTTTCAGCGGTACGTTGCGTGTTGTGTCTGCCTTCCCGCCGGCAGATAGCTTGCGTGATCTTCGGGTTGTAGCTTTTAAGGTATACCCACCGAAAGACATCGTTTTCGAGGTGCTTTCGGGCAGGGCGATATTCAGCGAATCATTAAAAGCCGACACGGCGGCTATTTCGTACATCGTGCAACAACCGGGCATTGAAGGAACGTATCCATACGTCGTCGTGGCCCGTCAATACGGTCCTGACGTAATGAACGACTGGCACGTCGTCGGCGTATATACAAAAACCAATGATCCGAAAAAACCGGACGAAATTGTCATCCACCCAAATCAGGTGACCAGGGGAATAGATATCAATATCGATTTTTATAACTTGCCACCGCAACCGTTTTAAGGCATGCACGAACATTCTGGAACCTCACTGAAGATTCATACGAGCGTACTGCGATGAAAGCCGTTCTCATGGCTGGTGGCTTCGGTACGCGTCTGCGGCCCTTGACCTGCAATATCCCGAAACCCATGGTTCCGGTCATGAACAGGCCCATGATGGAATACATCGTGGAATTGCTTCGCAGGCACGGTATTACCGATATCGTGGTGCTGTTGTATTACCAGCCCCATGTTATTCGCAATCATTTCGGCGACGGTGCAGCCTTCGGCGTCAACATTGAGTACGTGCAGGCGGAGGCGGATTTCGGTACGGCCGGCAGTGTGCGTAACGCGGCAGCGCGCATCGGCAACGACCGTTTCCTCATTATCAGTGGCGACGTTCTCACAAACTTCGATCTTTCCGCCGCGTTGAATTTCCACGAACAGGCAACGGCGGATATCACGATGATTCTTACCCATGTGGCCAACCCGCTCTCGTTCGGAATTGTCATGATCGACGAGCGGAATCGTGTCACCCGGTTTCTTGAAAAACCGTCGTGGGGTGGGGTGTTCAGCGATACGGTCAACACGGGGATTTACATCATCGAGCCGAACGTACTGGATTTGATTCCATTTAAACAGGAATTCGATTTCAGCAAGCAGCTTTTCCCCGACATGTTGAGCAGTGGTTTTGGATTATATGGATTCATCGCGCAAGGTTACTGGAGAGATATCGGGAATCTACACGAGTACCACGAAGCACATCTCGATTTTCTTATGGGGAAGATCGACCTGGAGTATGACGGGCAAAACAACGGCGACGACTGTGGCGAAGTAACAAGCGAAGGACATGGGCGAAATTTTGTGCCAGAGGGGACGATTATTGCACCAACCGCGGTCGTATCAAATTCGGTTATTGGAAAGGGGTGTAAGATCGGTGAGCGAGTGCGAGCACACAATGTCATCATCTGGGATGAAGTTGAGATTGACAACGAGGTGGAAATCACCAACAGCGTTGTCTGCTCCGGGACCGTTATCCACGACAGGGCGCTCGTTTCGGACAATGTCTTTATTGGCGAGCGGTGCATTATTGGAAGCGGCGCGAAACTCATGTCGAATATCAAGGTTTGGCCGGAAAAGGTCATCCAGGACGACGCGGTACTTTCCAAAAGCCTGGTTTGGGAGGATAAGTGGCTTCGTGAGTTGTTCACCGAGGCACGTGTAACGGGGCGTACCAACGTAGAGATTAATCCGGAATTTGCGGCCAGGTTGGGTGCGGCGTTGGGCGCGATGGTAGGCACGACCAGGCCCGTTATAGCCAGCAGGGATATGAGTGTCGCCTCGCGAATGATCAAGCGTTCCATCGCTGCGGGACTGATGTCCATGGGATGTTCGGTAACGGACCTGCAAGTCATGCCTATCCCGCTGGTTCGCCAGGAACTTCGCAGCGGAAAGCATGCGGCGGGTTTTCACGTCAGGTGTTCGCCCTACGATGCTACGAAAACGGATATCGTGTTTTTCGACGGTGCGGGGCGCGATCTCCCTCTATCGGAAAGAAAATCCATCGAGAGACTCTTCTTCGGCGAAGATTACATGCGAGCAAAATTCAATGCCATCGGGAACCTTCGTTTTCCCGAACGAACGCCGGAGATGTATCGCGATCGCTTCCTGGCCAGTATTGACAGTACGATCATTCGAGATGCAAAATTCAGTCTCGTCATCAATTATTCACACGGAATTTCTTCGACGCTTTTCCCGGCAATCCTCGGTGACTTTAAATGCCAGGTCGTTTCGCTTGATGCGTACCTTGACACGCAGAACTTGGCGCGGGATCCGGATGAGTTCTGGGAAGATTATCGGCAGGTTGCTGAAATCGTATCCTCACTGCGATACGATGCCGGTTTTCTTCTCGACGTTGGTGCGGAGAAGATATTCATGACCGATGAGAAGGGAAACCTGTTGTACGATCAACGCCTCCTGACCCTGGTAACGAAGCTCTATCTGGAATCCGCACGCGTTCTCGGCAAGGAGGTGAAACAAATCGCCGTGCCGATAGATGCTACTTCGGAAGTGGACCTTGTTGCCTGGGCCTATGACGTTGAAGTTCTACGTACCACGGGTACGCACGCGGGAATGATGGATGCGATTTTCAGTAATGACGACGTGACTTTTGTCGGAGGAACGAGGGGCGGGTTCATTTTCCGGGACTTCCACTTTGCCGTGGACGCAATGTTTTCCGTCGCAAAGATACTGGAGATGTTGGCTATCGTCGATGTCACGCCCGGAGCGTTCGAAGCCACCCTGCCTCGATTATATCGAGACGCCAGGTCGATCTCTTGTTCGTGGGATGTCAAGGGTAGAATCATGCGCAGGGCCATGGAGGCTTCAAGCGCCATGCATCGGATATTGGTGGATGGTATAAAAATCGTGTTTGATGAGGCGACATGGGTATTGCTGCGGCCTGATTCGTCTGAGCCGGTGTTTCATATTATTGCGGAAGCGCCGGATCAAGATAAAGCGGGCGAGCTGGTTGCAAAATACACAGATTACGTTGGAAACTGGAAAGAGAATTAGTACCTTTCTGTTTCAAATGGTTTATCCGGTTCTATTACGGTTTATGAATTCGAAGGCAATGAGATCATGAAAATCAGCAGCATTCTCAACGAGTCGCTTGTAAAAGTAAATCTCGAAGGCGAGACGAAAGAAGAGGTCATCAACAATATTATCGACCTCGTGAAAAATTCAGATAAGGTGAAAGATA
>JALUUP010000049.1 GCA_027021285.1 Bacteroidota bacterium
AGGCGTCAATCGTGACGGTGCGGTCCTGGGCATGAATGGAAAGCATCAAACAACAGCAAACCGGGAGAAGCAGACCGAAGCGGAGGAAAATACTGGAATACATGGCTACCTGCCTGTTGATGAATTGGTCGTGCCGGGTAAGGTATTGGATACGCGTCACGGACGCAAGTTTAACCTGCGATGAGAAGAAAGTGCTTGATGTGCTACACAACGAGGGGAATATTGCAATCAATCGCATTTATTGTTTCCCTCTTGCATATTGTTTGTCCATCGTCCATCTTTTAAGCAGCTTTAATAGCCACCCATCCCGCCGAAACGCAACGAGGTGTAACCATGAAAAAACTTGTCCTGATCCTGGCATTGATGTACGGAATTCCTTCCATCTTATCGGCCCAAGAGGCGAAATACAGCGCGGGCGTTCCAGCTTCTTCGCCCTCCGTGAAAGCCGTGACGGTCAACAGCAAGGCTCCCGTTCCCGCGTCTTCTTCCACGACGGTTGCCATTTCATATCACGACCCAAAGCTCCCGGCTTTTGCCTGGACATTTCCCCGCGACTATGGAGCGTTCGTCAATCTCTATCTCATGCAGCGCTTTACCTTGCCGACGAGCTCGGGCTTCCTCGATTCCGTCAGTATTTACATTGACAACGTGAGTACAGGGGCGATCCGAATTCGCGTGCTTCCGGATTCGGTCACTCATTTTGCCAACGGCACGTTCAGGATGCCGAAGTTTTCTCCCGTTCTCGACCAGATCATCGTTGACAAGTCGGCCTTGCAGATGAAAGCGTTCAATACGATCAAACTGCAAGGGGTAGTAGTGCCGCGGGATTTCTTCATCACCGTTGAGTTCACGGTGAACCAGGGCAAGAACAACACAGTCACTCTTATCAGCGATGGGCACACCGCGCCGTACCGCACGGAGATGGACAGCCGGACGGTCATGGTGAATCAAATCAGTAACCAGATACAGGTGATGCTCATGGACAGCCTGTTCCGGGACAGCGGTACGCAGAAGATGTTGTTCCCGTATCTTTACATGACTGCCTATACGGACACCGCGACGTTTTCGCCGTTTCCCGCGTTCGTGACCTCGCCGCCGGCAACCGCGTACGCCGGCATTCGGTACGTGTACGCCGCGCATGCGTCGGGTGTGCCGCGACCCACGTACAGTCTCGTCAAGGGACCGCAGGGGATGGCCATCAATTCCGTCACGGGCGAATTGATCTGGATGCCGTCCAATGCCGACGTCGGTGATCACACCGTCACGGTTCGGGCCAGCAACAGCAACGGGGACCAGGATCAGACGTACACGCTGAGCGTCGTTGCACCCACCCGCCCCAAGATAACCTCGAAGCCAAGAACCAAGGCCATTGTCAAGGAATTGTATTCCTACCAGGCCACGGCGACGGGTGGACCTTCGCCAACGTTCGCTCTTCTCGCAGGACCTCCGGGGATGACTGTAGATCCTGGTACAGGCCTTGTCACAATGACTCCGGCAGACAACCAGGTCGGTGTGTTCAATGTCAGCCTGCGGGCGTCCAACGCCGTTGGTCTCGACGTCCAGAATTTTCAGCTTCAAATTGATGCTTCCGCGGTTCCGCCCCAGATCATTTCCTCACCGGTGACAAAAGTGGCGGCCGGGCAACCGTATTCTTACCAGCTCGTGGCGAACGGTAATCCCGAGCCCACGTGGTCGATGGTCAAGGGACCATCCGGGATGACGGTTGGTTTCAGCACCGGGCTGGTTCGTTGGAATCCCAATCCGGGGCAGGAGGGAGATTACGAAGTGACGGTGCGCGCGGAAAACCGGGCCGGTAATGACGAACAGGCGTTCACGGTGACCGTTACGCCGCCTCCCGTTTTGCCGACCTTTACTTCGACTCCGGACACAACGGCCGTGGCGGGACAACTGTACTCGTACACCGCCGCCGCAACCGGCTCGCCTGAGCCCGTGTACAGGTTGTCCGAGGCTCCTTCCGGTATGAGCATCGATTCGGTTTCCGGGGAAGTGAAGTGGGTGCCGACGCGTAATCAGAAAGGCCGCAACTCCGTGAGGGTTTCCGCCGTGAATCTCGCCGGTTCCGCCGAACAGCAGTTTTCCATCTATGTCATGACCGTTCCCATGATCACCAGCACGCCCAGGGTCGCGGCGGAAATCGGAAAGGAATACAACTACCAGGTGACGGCAGACGCCGAACCCGCGGCAACGTATTCCCTCGCCATGTCTCCTGCAGGGATGACCATCAATGAAGGAACCGGCGAGATCACGTGGACGCCGGACGCGTCTCAGTTCGGTCAGCATTCCGTCAGCGTGGATGCGAAAAACCCCGCCGGAACAGATCGGCAGGCGTTCACCGTGATCGTGAGCCAGCCCACGAGTGTGGACGCCGTCAGCGCGGACGCGTTCTTCCTGTCCCAAAACTTTCCGAACCCGGTCTCGCTCGAGAGGGGCGATTCGCCTTCGCTCACACGGATCATGTACAGTCTTCCCCGGTCGGCTCATGTTGTGATCGAGGTGCGTGACTTGCTCGGCAGGGTGGTTCAGACGCTGGTGGACGCGAGAATAGATCCGGGTATTTACAGCGCCGAATTGAACCTGGCCGAGGCCGGGCGGCAATTTGATTCCGGCGTGTACATTATTGTCATGCGCAGCGGCCAGTACCGCCAGACGCGCTTGATGACGGTCATCAAGTAGATGCCGGGACGTCGCGTAGCGTTCGTGCGGTAGGAGAAGGAACGCGCGGCGTCGATGACGCTGTGTTTCCATGAGGGCGGAGGATGCGCGGGAGATGATGAAATTACGATGAAAAGAGCAACATTGGCGCTTATCGCCGGTATGGGCGTGGCTGTCATGTACCAGTCATGCACGAAAGAAGGAGAACAACGAGTGCCGGAACCACGGAAAGGAGCAACAGTAATGAACGACCAGGTACCCGCGAGCGAAGAGGAATGGCGCCGGAAATTGACGCCGGAGCAGTACCGTATCATGCGGGAAAAGGGCACGGAACCGGCTTTTTCAGGCAAGTTCCACGACTTGCAACATGAGGGCGTATTCCTGTGCGCGGCCTGCGGAAACGAGTTGTTCGACAGCGAGAGAAAGTACGATTCCGGCAGCGGTTGGCCGAGTTTCTGGGCTCCTCTCGATGATGCGCATCTCCGTCTCGAACGGGATACGAGCCGCCTGATGGTTCGTACCGAGGTACTCTGCGCCAGGTGCGGTTCCCATCTCGGCCACGTCTTTGACGACGGACCGCAACCCACGGGCAAACGGTATTGCATCAATTCCATCGCTCTGGAGTTCGAAGCAAAGTAATCATTGGTGTTTTTCAGGACTGATGATGCAACCGCTTGCGCGATGTTGCGTAAGCGCGTTGGATGCAGCGATAGTCATTAGTGGCAGGAACGGTGCTTCGCGGGCTACATGCCGTTTCGTTCCTGCAGCGAGAAATGCGGAGTCGGATCATGTCTGAAAGTTGGAATTGAAGGCGGTGGCCCCCAGCGGCACATTTTCATTCAAACCGCTGACTCCTCCCACCTGGCCGGATTTCGAAGCGCTTTTCGGCGAGAACGGAGCGTGCGGCGGTTGCTGGTGCATGTGGTACCGGCTCAAGCGGTCGGAATTCGATAGGCGAAAGGGAGAGGGAAACAGGAAATCCATGCGCGGGATCGTGCACGGAGGAACGGTGCCCGGTTTGGTTGGTTACGTGGACGGTGTCCCTGCCGGATGGGTGTCGGTTGCTCCCCGCGAGCAGTTTCCCGTTCTCGAACGCTCGCGGGTATCGAAGCGCGTTGATGATGAAGCGGTGTGGTCTGTCGTGTGCTTTTTCGTGGCGCGCCCTCGGCGCCGACAGGGAATCTCGATACGGTTGCTGGATGCGGCGGTCGAATACGCGTTTTCCCAAGGCGCCGGAATAGTGGAAGGCTATCCCGTCGAGCCGAAGAAGTCGTCCATGCCCGATGCCTTCGCATGGCACGGTCTTGCCGTCGTCTTTTCCCGTGCGGGGTTTACCGAAGTCGCTCGCAGGTCGGAAACAAGGCCCGTCATGCGCCGTTACCGGTGATGAAAACAGGGAAGATCGATCTCTATCGACTTTCAAGCGTCTATCGGGAGAACGCATAAACCCTGGTTGAAAACACGTGACCACAGATGATCCCATCAATAAATCAATGAGGGAGACAATGAAAATATTTCCGTAC
>JALUUP010000050.1 GCA_027021285.1 Bacteroidota bacterium
TGATAGAAGCTCTATAAACCCGGCATGTACTACCGGAAGAGCAAAAGAGAATGCTGCGCGATCTTGAAAAAACTGTCAGGTTCCCGGCAGCGTCGATGACTGCGAACAATCGGGGGGAAAGGTGATTCGCATCTGCTTCCCTCATCCTCCGCGCAGCCCTGGTTAAACGTGTAAAAGCAACTCCGACGATTCGAAGTTGCTTTTACCTTCCATGGAATGTCTTTATTCCTCAGTAACGATCATTACGTTTGCAGCTTGCGGACCCTTCGGGCCTTGCTCCACTTCAAACTCGACCCTGTCGCCTTCCTTCAAGGTCTTGAACCCTTCCTGCTGAATGGCTCGGTAGTGAACAAATACGTCTTCACCGGAATCCCGCTGAATGAAGCCGTATCCCCGCCTCTCATTGAACCATTTGACTGTTCCGCTTTCCATGTTACTGTTACTCCTTAAATGTTACTCAAACATCCTCTTGCGAGGAGAAGTACATCGTCGTGTCTCGCTTCGGTCAGCACCAGAGGTCCTTAACCGATATATAACCGCTGTTGTGCTGGCATATGTTCTTCGAAGAGAGAGCGATCTTCATCGTTGATGGACCTCTTACGGAACAGCCAACAAAGCGCTGGAGAAACGGTGTACTCCTATTTACCCCCTAAGTATACAGCGGATTTTTATGAATATCAACGGGAAGTGTCAAGAAAAACGTATTTTTTCGATATCATGAAAACCATGAATTCGCGTCCTTTTCGATGCTATTCAAACCGCTTTATGCAGCTTGTTTGAATTCTCACCGGTATCCCGCCCGCATCAATTCTCTTATCGATGTTATCGGATGCGGTGGTTTCAGGTATCGCGAAAGAAAACGGTAGATCTTCACGCGGATTTCCTTTGCCATCATGATATCCAACCTGTCAAAGGAATGCCCTCCCGGGGCGTCCTCGAATATCTCGTATTCGAACGTCTTCCCCGCCGCCTTGAGCGCGTGAATCAGGTGCTCGACTTCCAGGACGTTTACATCCTCGTCGTTTGTATTCGTGTGGATCAGCAGAGGCGTCTCCAGTTTATCCGCGTTCCACACGGGCGAGCGGCGGCGGTATTCCTCGATGTTTTCATTGGCTGTCTGCCCGATGTGGTATTTCGCGGAATACAACTTGCGGTAGCTGTCCGTTTTGTATCCCATGCGTGAAATGAGATCGCTGACCGGCACACCTGCATACGCAACGGCGTAATCCTTGGGATGGTTGAAGATATTCATCAAGGTGATAAGTCCTCCGTGACTCCAACCGAATATTCCGATCCGGTCTTCATCCACGAACGCATAATTCTCGATCATGTAATTCCTCGTCGCGTACGCGTCCTCGATTTCCAGTCCTCCGTAATCGATCAGCTCATACATCTCTTTTCCATACCCGGTGCTGCCCCGGTATTCCGGCGCAACGACGACGTATCCCTGGGCCGCCAGCTCCCTGACGATGTGCGTGTAGTACGTGCTGAAATTGCTGTGTACTCCACCGTGAGGAAAAACCAGCAGCGGGTATTTCTTCGATCGATCGATATTTTTCGGCAGGAAGATGTACGCGTAAAACTTGACGGGATTCCCGGCCCCTTCCGCCGTGGGATTGGGTTCTTTCCACCGGGGCGGTCCCGTCAACCGGACCTTGTCCACGTAGCAGATGTCCCCCACACGGTTGTACCAGAGCACGTCGTCGATGGTTTTTTCCAGTTCATCCAGGCGGTGGCGCATGAGTTCCATCTGTTCCTTGAGTTGTTCGATACCGGCCTTCCCTTCGCCCGTCGATTGGGAAGCGGAACGGCACGGAATCAGGACCAGGACTAGCAGTGTCGTCAGCAGAACGAAGTAAAATCGTGTCTTTCGCATACCGGGACCTCAAAATTTACGTGTGACAATCGGGAGCGGTTACCAATGCCCGCGACGCGCGGGACGCGGGGGCAGTACCTGAAAGTATTCGCAACCGGAATCATTTTCAAGTAACAGCCGGAATTCTTTGTACCGCCACGAATTACACGATGCTCCATCAGGTTGCGCATGAAGGTTTGCCGAGCCGGTTGTATATTACGGTGTTGAAGACGTCAAACATCGCGTCCGGTCACGACATGGCCCACAATACACAACAGGAATTTTCGCCGGGCGGGAAAACCACAGGATTCGTGTACAATCCGGTTTTCCTGGAACACACGCAATCCACGCACCCGGAAAACAAGGAACGACTCGTAGCGATCCTGAAAGGGCTGGAAGAGTTTCACCTGGAAGAACGACTCGTTCCCGTTCCGGCCCGGCCCGCGGAGGAACGCGAACTCCTTCTCGTGCACACGCCCGCTCACCTGCGGCGCGTGCAAACCATCAGCCGCGAAGGAGGCGGATACTTCGACCCGGACACGTACGCCAACGCTTTCTCTTACGACGCGGCCGTCCGGGCCGCCGGGGGTCTGATCGATTTGACGCTTTCGGTCATCCGGGGCACGCTCCATAACGGCTTTGCCCTCATTCGCCCACCGGGACACCACGCGCTCCCGGACCGGTCCATGGGATTCTGCATCTTCAATAACGTCGCAGTAGCCGCGCGAGCCGCGCTCGACCGGGAGAACTTGTCCAGGATAGCGATTATCGACTTCGACGTGCATCACGGCAACGGCACGCAGGCGGTGTTCGAACGAGATCCGCACGTCCTGTACGTATCCAGCCACCAGTACCCCCACTACCCGGGAACCGGCGCCGCCGCGGAAACCGGCAGCGGGGAAGGCTCCGGCGCTACGCTGAACATGCCCCTCCCGGCGGGATGCGGCGACGATACGTTGATACGGATGTACAGCGAGATCGCGGTTCCGCTCCTGAGAAAATTCCAGCCGGAACTGATCCTGGTCTCGGCCGGATTCGACGGTCACTGGAAGGACCCGCTGGCCCAACTGAATTTCACGCTGAAAGGGATCGACACGCTGGTCAGGCGCCTGGTCGCATTGGCCAACGAATTGTGCGGAGGGCGGATCGTCTTCACCCTCGAAGGCGGGTACAACCCGGACGTCCTGAAACTGGCCGCCGTGAACACGTTCTTCGCGCTCCTGAACGAGGACGAGGCCCACGACCCGCTCGGCGCTCCCGGCGTTCCCGAACCCGACTTACATGACCTTATCACCCGGTTGAAAGAACTTCACCACCTCCCATGAACAACCCGTCATGACGATCAACGCATTTTCCAACGTCATCGGTTTCGACGATGCCCCGTTTTCCCACGACCACGCGGGCGCGGTGCCCGTCGTCGGAACGGTGTACGCCCAGTTGCGTCTGGACGGTATCATCGTGGGAGAGATCGAGAAGGACGGCTTCGACGCAGCGGCCAGGCTGGCCGAGCTCGTCACCACGTCGAAATTCGCGGAACACGTACAGCTCGTCATGCTGCAGGGTATCACGCTGGGAGGATTCAACGTCGTGGACGTTTTCGGGCTTCACGAGAAACTGCACGTCCCGATCCTGGTCGTTGCACGTCACGAACCGGACATGAACAGAATCCGGGATGCCCTGCTCTCGCACATTTCGGACGGAGCCGGAAAATGGGCGATCATCGAAAAGCTGGGTCCCATGGAGCCCGCGGGCAAGGTCTTCATGCAGCGCGTCGGGATTTCACGCGACCAGGCAGCGGCAACTATCGACCTTTTCAGCGTGTACGGCAACATCCCCGAACCCCTTCGCACCGCCCACCTCTTCGCCGGGGCCCTGGCGGAAGGCGTCAGCCGGGGGAACACGTAGGCGCTTGACTTTCATTCAAACAGTTTCTATATTGGCCATCCCCTACCTTGTGCCCTCGTCCACTCGCTGACGAGGCTTGAAATGGCTCCCACCCGGGAGCCGTTTCTTATTCTTCCGTAGTGATGTATCTTCCGTGTGAACAAGTTTTCTCAACTTCATATCTCTGACGGCATCGGAGGATACCATGAAAAAGCGTTCGCGCTGTTCATCCTGATGTGTTCGTGCGCTTCGTTCCCTGCGTGGGGGCGCGTTTCGCTGTCAACATGGTCAACGAGACAAGAACAAGCTCTTACCAGAGCTCGCATGATTCCTATACGGTTCTTTCGATCGGGATTGTCAACGGCGCCGAGTATTACGTCACTCCGCAATTCAGCCTGGGCGGCGAGTTAATGCTCTTTTATCAAAAGAACAACGACACTACTCCCATCTCGTTG
>JALUUP010000051.1 GCA_027021285.1 Bacteroidota bacterium
TCCAGGTCTCGCCTCCGTTGGTGGACAGCACGATACTTCCGATTCGTCCCACGGCCCATCCCCGGCCCGCGTTATCGAAGATGATACGATTATAGCGCGTCTCGTACGCAGGTTTTTTGATCCACGTCTTGCCTGCGTCGGTGGTCTTGAGAACAAGTCCGTTGAATCCCGCCGCCCAGCACGTAGTGGGTGATGTTGCATAGAGACAGGTGATGGGAAGCTCGGATTTCGGATTTTGTGGCGTCCAATTCGCTCCGCCGTCCGTTGTATAGAGCAAGGCTCCCTGGGTGGAAGAACACCAGCCGTACAGGGTGTCGGCGAACGAAATCGCGTCGAGCACGAACTTCGTCCCGGAACTCTGTTCGAACCAGGTTTTCCCCCTATCGGTCGTTTTCAGGATGAGACCGTTTTCTCCGCATACCCAGGCAGTGGCAATTCCCGCGGCGGCCATCGAGACGAAAGCGCTTTTCCGGCCAAGCCTGACCTGGGACCAGTTCTCGCCGCCGTCGGTTGTGCGATACATCGTTCCCCACAGGCCACAGGCGACGCCGATTTTTTCGTCGAAGAAATGTAGCCTGCGAAACGCGAGCTGTGTCTTACTCAGACGCTGTCTCCACGTTCTGCCGCCGTCGGTGGTTCTCTGTAAAACGCCGTAATTGCCCAATGCAACGCCGTTCAAGGTATCGGTAAACGCGACGTCCCAGAGGTCGAGCACGGAAGTCGTTGGAACTTGCTTCCACGAACCCTGGGCAAAGCCGCAGGAAACGAGGAGAAAAAAGAAGACTGCATTACGCGCGAAGAAAGTACTATTGATCATGAAGCGTTACTCATTGTCGATGTGTTTTAAACCATTCTTTAATGTAATCGGCGATAGCGGTGGTGGAGGCTCCCGGGGTGAAGAGTTTACCCACACCCATCTCGCTCAATTTTTTCAAATCCTCGTCGGGGATGATCCCTCCGCCAGTAAGGAGTACATCGTCGAGGCCTTTTTCCTTCATGAGCTCGAGAATCCGGGGAAAGATCGTCATGTGCGCGCCGCTCAGGATCGAAACACCGATGACGTCCACGTCTTCCTGGATAGCAGCATCGACGATCATCTCCGGAGTTTGGCGCAGACCGGTGTAAATCACCTCCATTCCCGCGTCGCGCAGTGCGGCGGCGATGACCTTGGCGCCCCGGTCGTGCCCGTCCAGGCCGGCCTTGGCGATTAAGACTCGTATTTTTCTATCCATTTGGTTCCTCCCTGATCCGTGATCAGCTTGCTTGTGACTCGAGGGTTTCCAACTCGAGTTCGTCGAGTTGAACATGTAATTTATGCTGAAATCCGAAAATGACAACAATGCCGAGGACAACAGCGTACCAGAGCGTTGCGGCACGGATGATGAACGTGGAAGCGACGGCGATACTGTTCTCTACCCCGGCCAGGACGCTTAGGCCGGTGAGGCTGCCTTCCGTCATTCCCAGGCCGCCGGGAAGCATAGTGATCGATCCCACGATGGTAGAGAAGGCGTAGATGAATATCGCCTTGAACATGGTTGGCGGAGCCTGGAACTGGTTTAGGACGATCCAAAAGCCAAGACTTTCCGCAAACCACGAGATGACGCTGAGAACGGTCGCCACCAGGAGAGGCAGAGGCCGGAGAAGGACGTAGATGCTTTCGTAGGCTTCGTGGAAATGATGGGCGAACTTATTGATGAATGGTGTCCGTTCAAGAACATGAATAATCGCCACCGAACCTCGCCGCCATGCCATTAACGACGTCATACCGAAAAAGAGGACGGCAAAAACCGCTACCGCCACCCGCCCGATATCGAACATCCACGCTCCCACAATGACGATGATTACCAGGCCGATGAAATCCGTCAGGCGCTCCGCCAGGATGACGGGCGCCGACGTCGCCATGGGTGTGTTGTTTACTTTTTTCAGCAGGTACGATTTCATGACTTCCCCGAACTTCCCCGGAGTCAGAGCCATGATAAAAGAGGCGAAGAAGATAATGAGATTGTTCTTCGTCGAAGGGCGGATGCCGAGCTGCTTAGTATAGTAGTCCCACTTGAAATAGCGAAAGGCGTAATTGATCGAGCTCGTGAGCAGGATAACCGGGAACAGGAACCAGTCGAACCGGGCAAAGGCCAGCGCCAATTGATCAAAGTCGGCGTAAATGGTCAGCGCGATGAACACCAGCGCGCCCAGCGCCAGTGAGAAAAGGATTCGTTTCCGAAATTTACTCCACATCCCGGATTTCCTTCCAAAGGTCCATTAAATCAACGTACATCCGGGAGAGGGGCAATCCAACCACGTTGTAATAACACCCGCGAATTTTTTCTACGAAGACCGCGCCGAAATCGTCCTGGATACCATACGCCCCGGCTTTATCCAGGGGTGAGCCTGATGCCACGTAGTCCCTGATTTCATCTTTGTCCAGCTTGCGGAACCAGACCTCGGTCCGTTCCCAGCCCCGGCGGTATATTTGCGTCATTGGGTTAAGCAGGTAATAACCCGTGTACACCTCGTGGCAATTGCCGCTGAGCATGGCAAGCATGTCCGCGGCTTCCTTGGGGCCGGAGGGCTTATTCAGGATCATGCCGTTGTACGCCACGATCGTATCTGCTCCGAGCAGAATGGTGTTGGGAGGAACAGGTGTTGCGGACCGGACTTTACGTTCCGCAACGAGCGAGACGTGGTCCTGTGGGGGCAGGTCCGGGTCAACGTTTTCATCGGCGTTTCCATTTAACACCTGGAAGGAGAGACCGAGTTGTTCCAACAGGCGCCGCCTGCGAGGAGAAGCGGAGACAAGGATCAAGGGTATGGATTGTCTGTTCATTTGTTCGTCGCTTCAAAGCACATAACCTTCTAACATAACAAAGCCGGGAAAAAGGAAAAATCAGGGTGACACCGCCTTGACCGCGATATGCACTTGTGTTCCTTCACCTTCCTCGCTCGTTATGTTCACCGTTCCACCCATATCGGAGATGATTTTTTGCACGATCGGGAGCCCCAGGCCCATCCCGTGGGTCTTGGTGGAGAAATTCGGTTCGAAAATCCGGGGGAGAAGGTCCTCGGGAATACCCGGTCCGTTGTCCACGATGGTGATAAGTACTTCGTTGGCCCGTTTGGCAACGGAAACCGTGACGGTGGGATCAGGGATCTCGCTGGGATGCAGGGCCTGTATGGAATTGCGGATGATGTTCGTGAATACACGTTGCAATTCGTGAATGTCGCCGTTGACATAAAGCGGCTTGTCGGTTGAGACATCCAGTTCGAACCGGATTCCTGTTCCCTGTCGATGCAGGTCGATGACGTTTCTAAGGATTTCCACGATATTGACCGGCGTGTAATCCCGGGAAGGCATCCTTCCGAACGAGGCGAACTCTTCTGCAATGGCGCTGAGCGATTCGACCTGCTCGATGATGGTGGTGGTAATCTTGTCGATAAGTTCTTCCAGATTTTCCTTTTTATCGCGTGCCGCTTGCCGGAGGTGCTGGGCGGCGAGTTTCATTGGGGTCAAGGGATTGCGGATTTCGTGTGCAACCTGCCGGGCCATTCTCTGCCAGGCGACAAGGCGTTCGGCGCGGGCGAGGTTTTCGCGACTAGTCTTCAGTTCCTCGATCATGGCGTTGAATGTCGCGACGAGATCGGTAACTTCGCGACTACCGGAGATGGACGGAATCGGGCGCAGGTGTCCCGAGGCCACTTCGCGAGTCGCCTTGGTGAGGCGGCGGATTGGCAAAGCGATCGTGCGTGAAATTCCAAAACTGAGCAGAAAGACAATGATCAGAACACCAATACCCCACAGCATAATAGTCGTCGAACTGCGGATGGCTCCAGCTTCGAGGGTATAGTGCTCGTACAGGGTTGGGCTGGAGAGAATGGCCTCGATGCTACCGTCCGGATGTCGAACGGCAATGTATCCCACGAGGTAGGAAAACGAACCGATGGTTTCCCGCGTAACGACAAAGGAGCGTCCTTCGATATACATGGCTTCGTAAACAGCGGAAGGCAGGCGTGGATCCAGGAGGCGCGTGTCGTATAGCTCCTGCCGGGTGCTTGCGGCAAGCTCCAATCCTGAATAGAGGTTCAACTCCATGCCTGCCATCTTGCCAAGCGGTTGCAGGGAGCGAAGGAGAGAGTCTGCAGGAGGAAGGGTGGGATGGTTGCCGAGCGAAGAATGGA
>JALUUP010000052.1 GCA_027021285.1 Bacteroidota bacterium
GGGGCCAAAGGGCCAGATCCTGGAATACCATGCCCAGGTTTCGCTGCTCCGGCGGCTTGATGATGCGACCGTCGCGTGAAACCACCTCTCCTGCAATGGAAATGACGCCCGTGTCCGGCGCGATGAATCCCGCGATCAGCCGGAGGATCGTTGTCTTGCCGCAACCGGAGGGACCGAGAATAACAATGCGCTCACCCTTATCGATTTCGAGCGAGACGTTGTCCAGGGCTTTTTCCCCGTTATAGAACTTGGACACTGAATCCATACCGACGATCTTCATCTGATCACCTTTCTCTTTATGACGGCCGGGACCATCCACACGATTCCTGCGGGCAGCAACGTGGCGGTTATCATCACCATGCACAGGGCGGCGATAAGCCGCGGGGAACCGTTGGCCATGAGCGTGAAGATGCGTACCGGCAGGGTTTCATGCCCCGCCGGGTACACCAGCATGGTGATGCCGGTATCCCGCAATGAAAAGATATAGCCCACCAGCCAGCCGGCCACGAGACCTCGCCGGGCCAGCGGCGCCACGATCAACGCCATCCTGCGGAACCACCCCGCGCCCGCTACCTGCGCGGCTTCTTCCATCGAGGGCGGGATTTGCGCGAGCTGCGTGACCGAAATGCGGCTGGTCAGGGCCGTGTACTTGGCGAGATAGCCGAGGATGATGATCGCGGGCGTGGCGTAGATGACGTTCGTCCACGGCGTGTTCCACTGGCTGATCAAGCCGATGCCGATCACCGTTCCCGGAAGGGCGAATAGAAAGATCGTCAGGGAATCCACGGAGCGCCAGTACCTCAGCGCCTTCGTCTGTACAAGGTACCCCGTGAAAAAACCCAGGAAGGTCAAGAGCGTGGCCCCGACGACGGCATACGCGAGGCTTCGCAGCAGGCTGCCCCCCGCCCTGTCCAGCGCTTCGGCGTACGCGTCCACGCCGGCAGACTGGATGACGAGAACAACTATCGGCACAACCACGATGACAAGCCCCGTTATGGCGACAATCGCGAACAACCACTTACCATGGACCCCGAGACGCACGAGGGGCAGGCGCTCCCGCTCGGGAAACGGACGCAGTTGGTACGTCCGTTCACGCAGGAAGGCGGCCTCCGCGAGCAGGAGTATCAACGTGACAGCGGCGAGCGGAACGGCGGCGGCCGTGGCGGCCTTGAAGTTGTAAAAGGCGGAAAACTGCGTGAAGCTTTCCACGGGGAAGACATCGTAGCGCAGGAAATTCGGCACGCTGAATTCCCCGAAGCTGAGGAGGAAAACCAGTATGGCGGAGAGCAGAACACCGGGCAGGACGAGGGGAATCGTGATCCCCTTCATGACCCCGCGCCACCCCGAGACCAGTCGCCCGGCCTCTTCCAACCGGGGATTGATCGTCCGCAAAAAGATCATCGTCAGGAGCATCGGTATCGGCAGGAAGATCGAGAACAGGACGGCGGCACAACCCGGCAGTCCGAAGAGCAAGCGGGCCGTCTCCCTGGCGGCGGAGACGCCGAGCAGGTGCGCCAGCAGTCCTTCCCTCCCCAGCAGATCGAACCACGAGACCGCGATGATGTACGGGGGGATGAGCAGGGGAATGACGAAGAGAACCGTGAAGAACTTGCGCCAGGACAGGTCCGTTTTCCCGAGGAGGATTCCCAGCGGCACACCGACCGCAACCGTGAGCGCCGTGACCAACGAGGACAGGGCCATGCTGTGCCCCACCAGGGTCCACTGGCGCGCAGACGTCAACAATCCCTCGTACGCTGCCAGGCTGAACCGGCCGTCCTCTATCACGCTCTTGATGAACATCGAGAGAACGGGCAGCAGGCCGATGATAAAAAGCAGAATGACGACAAACACGAGGGAGAGCCGTCGTGCCATTTACAGCTCCATCCAGGCTTTCAAAACAGGTTGTATCTCGATCAACTTTCCGGCCACCTCGGTATAGCTGACGCGCATGACGTTGATCTCTCTGATGGGTTTCAGCTCGGGCGGCGTTTGCACGCCCGGATGCAGGGGAATCTGGGCGCAGTCGGCAAAGGCCAGCTTTCGTTCGGTTTCCCGCGAGAGCAGGTAGTCGATGAGTTCTCTTGCAGCCTCGGGGTGGGGCGCGCCCTCGATGAGCATGACCGCGTTGGGCACGATGAAACACCCGATGCCGTCTTCCTCCTGGTCCGGATACACCATCGTGACGGGTTTCCCCTGCCTCATGCGATTGACCGCGTCGTCGCTGTCCACAAGGCTGAAGTCGTATTGCCCCGCCGCGACGAAGTCCGCGCTTTCGCCGTTGTTGGTCGAGATCGCCACGTCGTTTCGCTTCATCGCCGCCATGAATTCTTTCGCCCGGTCATCTCCCCAGATCGTAAACAAAGCGGCGAACTCTACGGTCGTGGTTCCAAACAGGGGATTGGCGATAACCGCTTTCCCCTTCCAGCGTGGGTCCGTATAAGCCATGACGTTCCGGGGCTTGTCCTTGACACTATTGTTGACAATGAAGACCCTCGCCCTGGCGGAAAAACCGGTCCAGTATCCATCGGGATCCTTGAACACGGGCGGGATATCCGCCGCGTTCGGAGACTCATACGAAGCCGTGATATTCTTTTGCTTGAGGACTTCGGCCCGGATCGGCTCGTTAGCCCAGTACACGTCGGCCTGGGGATTATCCTTCTCGGCAATGAGGCGGTTCATGGTCCCCGTGCTCTTGGCCTCCTCGGTGTCATAAACCGCGTTGACCTTGATCCCGGTCTCTTTCTCGAAATCCTTCAGTATGGGTTCCGAGAAGACCTGGTCCTCGGAAACATAGACCGTGACGGTCTTTGAAACACTTTTTCCATTACATGAGACAAGGATCATGGCGGATATCATAAGCGCCGCGAATACCAGGGAACACCTGTATTTCAAGCTTGTATCGATCATGGTTTTTTCTCCTTCAAAAGTCCAACCGGGTCGTTTTGCGTGTGCTCAAACGAGCGCCGCGGTGATCCGGCGAGCCGCGAAACACATAGCAAGAATCGGAAAGGCAGCAGCTTTCATGCCCGTGGATTGCTCCTTCACGTGCTTTGCCTGGGATATCCCTATGTCCGATTTCACTTCAGCGTCTTCACCAGGAAATCGTCAAAGGACGTAACGGCGTCGGCTTTTGTCCACAGGCCCACGCCTCCCGGTTTCGTGAACAGATTGTCCGTGCCTTTGAGGAGTTTCTTTCCGTTGAGGTATCCCTTGAACTTGTTGCCGTGCTGTTCGATCCGCAGCGTGTGCCATTCCCCGGCGGGCAGCGTGATCCTCGTGCTTGCCAGGGTCTTGCGCGCGCCGTCGCGCACGTAGTAAATGCGGAAGTTGTTCTCCAGGGGATTGAAACGGGCGATGTAATAGTTGTCCTTGTCCTGCACCCGCCAAATCACGCCTCCGCCCTGGTCTTCTTCTCCCTTAACGGCCTTGAACCGGACCTGGATTTTACCGTCGAGGAATGAAACGTCATCCGTCCAGCAGATGTTGAACGTCCCTCCGAACGAGTGGTTCGGGCTGGTCATGGCAAGGACGTGGTCGCCCGACGGCGCGGACTCGTCCTTGATCACCTTCCATGTAGCCAGGGGCCCCTTCCGGTTCGTCGCCTCGACTTTCCAGCCGTCGGGAAGTTTTCCCACGGGAACATCGTCGAAATTCCAAAACGCTTTCGCTGACTTGCCCGACGTTGAAGATTCGGTATCCGCCGCGATATGGGATTGAGCCCCGGCGTAACCGAGCACGGCGACCAACACAAACGCCGTAAAGAGCATCACCGCTGTTTTTACTTTGCTTCTCGCTCGTAACATGATTATTCCCCCGTGTTTTATGATGGATTCGTTTGAACGTCACTCACCCCGCCGGTGAAAACCGTGTCTCCGCACGCAGGCGGGACTCCGTAACCCGTATCGACCGGGCGGCCGGTCGATGCCCCAACCCCCATAACATAAGACTGCTTTTTCTCTTCTGCCAGTGTTATTTCAAACGAAACACGGGAGAGCGATTCTACGTGCCACATGATTTTCAAATTCGCGGATTACCGGATTGGCGAATCAGACCACGGACGACAGACCACGATAGAGCGATGCTGAATGCTGAATGTTTTTTCGAATTCCTGGATTCCCGCTTTCGCGGGAATGACAGAAAATGGGTCTATCCTTTATTGGCCTGAAGCC
>JALUUP010000053.1 GCA_027021285.1 Bacteroidota bacterium
TCTGCATCCGGCATGGTCAGCGCTCCTTCGTTGATTGAGAAAATACCCCGGCGATTGATTTCTCCCCGCTTGATCCGCGCCAGCGAGGGAGAGCACCGTAATTTACAAACTTGGCGGGAAATACGGTGATGAAGAGAATGGTTGATGGAAACCGGGGTTTTGCATGAAAGCACGGGACCACGCATTTTGCATACCGCCGCATGGGCATCGCTTTTCGAACATGGAAACACTCAGGCATTCATGGAAAAGAAATACAGAAAAGAGCTCCGGGCGTACACCGTGCGCGTCCTGCTCTCGCGCCACCCGGAAATCCGCAGGTTGAAAAACCGCCACGCCCCTACCATTCACGGGAACAAGAACTGGAGCTCGAGCTGGCTCCTTATCGACTACCTGCATCACAAAGGATTGCCGCCGGGAAGCCGCGTCCTGGAAATCGGTTGCGGATGGGGCCTGGCCGGAATCTACTGCGCGAAAAAGTACGGCGCCGAGGTGACCGGCATCGACGTGGACCGGGACGTGTTCCCCTTCCTGCAGCTTCACGCGAACATCAACAAGGTGGAAGTCGCGACGCGTAAAAAGAACTACGCCCACTTGACTGTGAGCGAGCTCAGCCGGTTCGATCTTCTCATCGGCAGCGACATCTGCTTCTGGGAATCCATGATCGATCCCCTCATCCGCCTCATACGGCGGGCGATAAAAGCAGGCGTCCGGGAAGTGCTGATCGCCGATCCGGGGAGAACCACGTTCGACAAGGTCTGCAAACACTTTTCCGAAAAGGAGACGGGAGAAGTCCTGGAATGGACGACCCGCAAACCGCGTCCCCTGGGCGGTTTCATCCTGCGCGTGCACGGAACGTAAAGGAAACCGGTTGCCGGCGACGCGATAATTTCTTTTCTTGCACTATATACATCGCTCTCGCCGGATACCATGTATCTTTTCGCATGAACGCCCATGCAGCCCGGACAAATCATCAAGGAGCACACCGCTATGAAGCGCATTCCACACTGCCTGCTGCTCGTTCTCCTCTCCACGTCGCTTTTCGCAGATAATCACGGCCGCGATATTCCCCCGGCGCCGCCGCTGACAGGAAGCTTTCAATACACCGTCGTGGATGCGATCCGCGCGTCGAATCCGTCCCGGCCGGTGATTCCTCAAGAAGGCCTGGTCGTGGACCACGAGGCCGCCGCCCTCTTCGACAATATTTCCGACGACGCGATCAAGTCCGCCGCCGCGCTGCGATTGATGTTCCGCCACGCCTCGGTCGGCGGCACAATCAACGACGGGCTCGATTGCCTGCAGGGAACACGCGCGCATCCGGCCGAGTGCACGCAGTATCCCGTCTACAAGTACGACCGCAGGAACTGGGATTTTCAGCCCCGGGGGAATTCCGGCTGGTACGGGAAAGTCGACGACTTCGCCGCGGAAACGGAACGCCAACTGGCCTCGTTCGACGTTTTCTCCTTCAAGTACTGCTACCTGGACGGCCTCGACGAGCTGGCGCAACCGTGCGGCAATCCGTACGACCCGGCCAAGGTGGATAAGGCGTGGAGCTACCTGCGCGACAACATGGAGCGGTTGGAGGCGGCGCACCCGGACAAGCTCTTCATCTGGTGGACGATCCCGCTGACACAGTCCGGCCAGGTTTGCGCCGACACCCTGAACGCCCGCATACGGCGCTACGCGCGCGAACGCGGAAAAATCCTGTTCGATATCGCCGACATCGAGTGCCACGATCCGAACGGAGTAAAGCAGACCAACGGCGGCGGCGTGGAGGTCGCATATCCGCCCTACTGCGGCGAGCAAAAGCCGGGCGCGCAAGCCTGCCATCCCAACTGGACGGGAAAAATACTCCTGGCGAAGGCGTTCTGGTGGATGATGTCCCGCATCGCCGGCGGTTCCGTAAGCGAGGTGGCGCGTCCTGCAGTGGCTGACGGCGCTGTCCTTCAAACCTACCCGAACCCGTTCCGGGACGCGACCACGATCACGTTCACCCTGCGCAAATCGACAACCGTCAGCCTTTCCGTCCTCGACGCGCTGGGACGTGTCGTGCGGACGCTTATCGACAACGGCGCGTATCAAACGGGCGACCACCGGGTGCGCTTCACGGGCGCCGGTCTCGTTCCCGGCGTGTACTTCTGCCGCCTCCGGACGCCGGACCACAACGCCGTTCGCATGCTTGTCATCCGTTGATCCCCGCCGCGGCCATACGTTCAGTCATAACTTTTTCCCGAAAACGCCGTAGGAGAGGAGCGAACATCACGGGATACCATCCATGAGCAAAAACAACCAACACACGCAGGACGAGCCCGAGCTGGGAAAAACCTTGCTCGACGACTTGCGGCGCGGCGGGCTGGGACAGTCGGTGCGCACCGACTACCGGGCGCTGAAAGAGTTCTACCTCAACGAGGAACGCAAGCACCGCCTCGGGTCGATGAACTGGTTCAAGCGCTTCTTTTTCATGGGCTGGTGGCTGCTGAAAAGCCTGTTTCTCAGGCTCACTCCCGCCCGACGACTCCTTGTCCTCCTCGGGTCGCTGTTCATCATCATGAGCGGCAGCGCCTCATACAACGGCGAACACGTTCAGGTCAATACAAACGGCGGCATCTTCGGCGGCTTGCTCATCCTGTTCGTACTCATGCTGGAGTTGAAGGACAAGCTCACGGCCACGCACGAACTGGAAACCGGCCGCTCCATCCAGTTGGCCATGATGCCCCCTTCGTCCCCGAAGGTGGAGGGATGGGACGTCTGGCTGTTTACCCGTCCCGCCAACGAGGTCGGCGGCGACATGGTGGACTATCTCCAGGTCGATGACGACACGGTCAGCGTTGCGCTGGCGGACGTCGCCGGGAAAGGACTGGGAGCGGCCTTGCTGATGGTCAAACTGCAATCCACCCTGCGCGCCCTCGCCCCCGAGACCGACCGGCTCGACAAACTCGGCGCGATGTTGAACCGCATCTTCCACCGCGACACCCTCCGGAACAGCTTCGCCTCGCTTGTGTACATTGCGTTCCCTCCCCGCGGCGACCGCCTCCAGGTGCTCAACGCGGGGCACCTGCCGCCGCTCCTGATGCACGAGGAAACGATCACGGAAATCCAGAAGAGCGGCCCCGCCCTGGGCATCGTTCCCGATGCGAGCTATTCGCCGACCGAACACGTCATGCAGGAAGGCGACGTTCTGCTCGTGTACTCCGACGGCATTACCGAGGCAAAGAACAACCGCGGCGAGTTTTTCGAAACCCCGGAACTCCACGCGTTGTTGAGGCGCTGCCGCCCGTACTCCGCACGGACGATCGGCGAAGAAATCCTCTCCGCGGTGGATGCGTTCGCGCGCGGGCAGAGTCCGCACGACGATATCTCCCTCGTCGTCCTCAAGCGCGTTTCCGGATCCGGCCGACCGGCCTGACGGGCGGACGTGAACCGTTTTTTCCGCCTTCCTGTTTTCTCTTTCCCGTACATGTCGTAAACTTCACGGACTCGTGACCCGGATTCACGGAACTGTGTCGTCTCAAACGTGAAACGTGTTCCGGTGTCTCTTCCCGAGTCGGCGAGGCAGGGTCGATATGCGCGCCATGGTATTACACGTGTATGTGAACGATGAGTACAACCGACAGCATTTCCCCTTTCCAGCAGGTGGACGAAAAGACGGCGGAGATCTTTGAACGGCAGAAGAAGCATCGCTGGACGGTGACCAACAGCACGGCCGGAGAGCGAATAGCAAAGCTCGAGCGCCTGCGGAACTGGATCACAACCCACCGGCAGGATATACGCGACGCCCTGCGCCGGGACTTGAGAAAACCCCACGCGGAAACGGACGTGTCCGAGTACTGGGTCGTGCTCAACGAGATCCGGCACGCCACGCGGCGCCTGCGGCGTTGGATGAAGCCGCATCCCGTGCGCCGCGTGCGCTCCATGATCACCACCCGCGCGTGGGTGCAGTACGTGCCGAAAGGCGTCGTGCTCATTCTCTCGCCCTGGAATTTTCCCTTCAACCTTTCCCTGTCCCCGCTGGTCTCGGCCGTCGCAGCAGGGAACTGCGTCGTTCTCAAGCCCTCGGAATTCACGCCGCGGGTCGCCGCGCTCCTCGAAGCCATGATTTCCGAGCTGTTTCCCGAGGAGGAAGCAGCGGTGATCCAGGGAGGAAGCGAGACCGCCGCTGGGCTCGTCCGG
>JALUUP010000054.1 GCA_027021285.1 Bacteroidota bacterium
GGCCCGTCACTTCGATCGCGTGCTCGCCGGAAATTCCCCAGACCCTGACCGTCGCGCTGACGTTCGATATCAGCTCGAGCATGACAGCGGGCAATCCTTCCCGTATCGACTACGCGAAGAGCGCGGCCAAGACCCTGGTCAACGAGCTGCCGTTTCCACAGACCCGCATCGGTATCACAACATTCGACGACTCTTCATACATTCACCTGCCGTTCACGAACGACAAGCAAAGCGTGCTCAATTCCATCGACGCCCTGCAGGCCACGGGAGTGGGAACGGACTTCCTGAAGGCGTTTCTCCAGGATCAGACGGGAGCCATCCCTTATTCCTCTACCCGCGCCGGCGACAAGACGCTGGTGTTCCTGAGCGATGGATACGAAACCCTGACCCAACAAGAGGTGGACCGCGTCGTAAGCGATGCGCGCGCGGCGAACATTACCATTTACACGGTCCTGCTGGTGCCGTACCACTACTCGATTCCCCTGCGCCAGATCGCGCTGCGCACGGGCGGACGGTATTTCGAGGAAGTGCTGACCGAAGGCCGGGCCAAGGAAGTTTACAGGGAAATTGCGCGCGAAATCCTTTCCATCCAACCGCCCTGCGACCTGTACTACCTCAGCAGCGGCTGCGAAGAGCAGCGGGATGTCACGATTTCGTTGCGGCTGAACGGTTCCACGCAAACGTACCGGACCGTGTACTCCGTACCCAACGACCGGCTGGTCCGACTTGCCGCCGGGTCGCTTTGGCTGGACTACGGATGGAGGATGCCCACGCAGCCCGCCAACAGGCTGCTGACGATCACCGCGCAAAACGGTCCCGTCACCGTGCGGGGAGTGTCGTATTCCAGGCCCAAGTTCCAGGTCACGAACTGGGGAGGATCGCCACCGCCGTTCACCTTGCAGAAAGGAAAATCGCGAACGCTTACCGTGCGGTTTCTGCCGTCCGACACCAACCGCGTGTTTTCCAGTCTTCACTTCGATACGGATGCTCCCTGCAGCGACGACGTGGTCCTTTCGGGGGGCGTGTTCCGCGATCCGCGCATCAAGCTGCTGCAACCGAACGGCGGTGAAGTCCTGTACGCGGGCGACAGGTTCGACTGGCGCTGGCAGGGCGCTCCAAGCGGGGAGCCGGTCACGCTTCGCTACAGCACCAACGCGGGCGGCGACTGGATCGCGATGGTTGACGCGGGCGGCGCCGTACGCTACGAATGGCGCGTTCCCAACACGCCCAGCGCTGCATGCACGGGCGAAGCGGAAGTGCCGCCGGCGCGTTTTTCCTCGGCGGACGCCATTTTGCTGCCGCGCCACCTCCTGACCGCGAAACACATCGTATTCTCTCCCGACGGCGAGCTTCTCGTGTCCGCGGACGAGCAAGGCCTTCTGCGCTTCTGGAAAACGGACGACGGCGCGTTCCTGCGCGAGATCCGGGCGCACTCCGGTTCCATCAACGGCCTGGCGTTTTCACCGGACGGAAGCAGGCTGGCTACCGCCGGCAGCGACAACACCGTCGGCATCTGGAATTCCTCGAACGGGAGCCTCGTCCAACGCCTTACAGGGTTCACCGAAAGCGTGGCCGACGTCGCCTACAGCCGCGACGGCAAATTCCTGGCCGCGGTGAACAACCGCCAGATCAGGCTCTATCTCGGCGCCACGGGTCAACTGGCCTGGACCATAGCGCCTCCACGCACGCCATGCCGGACGGTGGCGTTCGCGGGCGACCGCACCATCCTGGCGGGAACGGCGGAAACCATCTCCGCCCTCGACATCGATAACGGGAACCTCCTGCGCCAGTACGCGGGACATTCCGCCGTTGTGAATGCCGTCGCCGTAAGCCCCGACGGCAACTTGTTCGCCTCAGCTTCCGCCGACGGTACCGTTCGGGTTACCAATCTTTCCGACGGCACACTCGCAAAACGTTACCGGGGACACAGCGGTCCGGTCAATGCCGTGTCCTTCAGCCCTGATGGAAGCCTCGTCGTCTCCGCGGGCAACGATGGCAGAACCAGGGTCTGGCGATGGAAAGATGGAACCACCCTCTGGAATCTCGCCGGTCATGCCGGACCCGTGTCCGCGGCGGTGTTCAGCCGAAACCGGACGCGACTGGCAACGGCCGGGGCGGACAACACCCTGCGCCTCTGGGGCGTGCGCACGCCGCTTGAAGACCAGAGCGACGATTTGTGGACGATCGACGTCCGGGTGGGATCGCTTTCCATTACGACCGCCGATTCCCCCCACCTGTTTTGCCCCGATTCGACCAGCCGCCTTGTGGACGTCACCCTGCGCAACACGGGCAATGGAAACCTCCGTATCGCCGAAGCAACAGTGACGGGACCCGACAGCGCCGACTTCTCGCTCGATTCGCCCGCCTCCGTTCCGCCCCAACTGGTCATTTCTCCCGGAGACTCGGCAATAATAACGCTGCGCTATCAGCCCAACCGTTCGGGTTCCTCGAGCGCGGTTCTCCGCCTTCGCACCATCGGAGGCGGTCCGCAGGTTGTTGACGTACCTTTGACGGCACAACGGGAAATGGTGCGCCTCGTTCCGGCTGCGCCGGAGGTCGCGTTCGGCGAGCACTTCCCCTGCACGCTTCCGGCCGCGGAACCGCTCGTGCTGGAAAACGCCGGCACCGCCGAGGTGGAGGTGTCCCGCGTCACGCTCTCGGGCGACCCGTCATTCATTACCTCGTTTGCCGCGCCGAGCAAAATTCCTCCCGGCACAACGGACACGGTCTGGATCCGGTTTTCACCCGCCGCCGAGGGAGTTTTTTCCGGAACGCTGTCAATCGAAACCGATCCGTGCTCCGGCGATTTCGTCGTACCGCTGCAAGCATCCTACAACGCCGGCAGGCCGGTTCTCTCCAGCGCCAGGCTCGATTTCGGGCAGGTGACGGTGGGCAGAACACGTGAGATGACCGCGCGGTTGATCAACCCGACCGGGAGTTCCATGAAGATCGACTCCGCGGAATTCTCCGCGTTCGATCCTTCCCTGGCTCTCGTGGAACCCGCGACCTTCCCGGTCATCATTCCGCCGGGCGATTCGCTGGAATTCCGCGTGCGTTTCAATCCTGCGGCTCCCGCAAACCTGGACCGCTTCCTCCAGGTTCACGTCGGTTCGCCTTGTTCCGAAACGGCACGTATCGAACTGGCGGGAACCAGTATCATTCCCGCGGACCTGGAAGGCGATTCCCTCTATTTCCACATTCCGCTCTGCGACCCACGGCGCATCGTGGACACGGTGCTCACCGTGACGAACACGGGCGGACTGGACATCACTATTACCGCTATCAGCATCGGCGGTCTGCAGTGGGCGGATTTCCAGGTGTTGTCGCCGACAGTTCCTCCCTCCATCGTCGTCAGACCGGGAGAATCGATTGATTTCAACATCCGCTTCCAGCCGGTGGCAGCGGGTTTCCGGCGGGCGTTTCTCCGCCTGGAGACCGACTCCGCCGGGCGCTATTTCGACATTCCCCTGACCGGCCAGTGGGACGCCTCGCGAATCTGGCTGCTCACCGACGTGTACGATTTCGGTGATTTCTGGAGCTGCACGCCCGCCCGTGAAGACACGATCATGATCAGAAACGACGGCTCGGTTCCACTGACATTGACGTACGACGACACGAGTTCGGCGGAGTATTCCTTCCCCACGCTGACGTTCCCCCTGGTGCTGGCGCCGGGAGAAACGCGCCCCCTGCTGATCCGATTCAAACCGACAACGCTGGGCTCGCGCGACGTCATCCTCACTTTTTACGGCGAGCCGTGCAACGTCGTGCAAAAAGTCCACCTTCTCAGCCGTTTCTACCCGGACACCCCCGCGCCCGACCCCGGCCGCGCGTTGTTCGGCCTGGTGATCGGAAATCAAACCTCCGTAAAGACCGTCAGGTTCGAAAACCTGACACCGGCCCCCATGCGCGTCGTGGACATGCAAATCACGGCGTACCCGACGTCCTTTTTCATCCGCAGCCCGCAACCGCCTTTTACCATTCCGGCCGGAGGTTCCGTGAACGTGACCCTGGAGTTCGATCCTGACACCGTCGGCGATCTTTCTTCCACGCTGCGCCTCATTCTCGACCAGCCGTGCGACGCCGAGTACGACTACATCCTTCTGGGAACCGCGGCCCGTCCGTCGGCGGTGATAGCCCTGCAGGAAGCGGCGGCCTTTC
>JALUUP010000055.1 GCA_027021285.1 Bacteroidota bacterium
TCACCGGGGCATTTTTCTCCCCTCCCACAACATTACCGGTTTTTCTCCGTACGCGGGGTGAGCGCCGTTCCCGCAGCGACGACCGAGATGCACGCGCATGCTGAACTTTGAGAAACGATCATATCACGTTCACATCATCGCCTGGTTCCTGGGCCTGGCCGTGTCGATATTTACCGTGTATCATTTCTACCTGGTCTCCTCCTCGCCCACGGATGAAAACCTGTTCACGACCACCCCTTCGAACATTTACATCACCAAGCCGATTCACCTTTCCCGTATCAGCGGGAGTGACGAGGACGTGCATTTCCTCCAGGCGGGGGATATTCTCGTCGCCGTAAACGGCATTCCCGTTGACAGCACGCACCAGGCGGATTCGGTCCTCGCGACCGTGAGCGATACATCCGAAGTGCTCCTGACGGTCTTTCATCCCTTGACGCAGGACATCTTTACGCACCGGATTCTTAAAAAAGACCTGCCCGCGGTTTTCTACCGCCAGATTCCTCCCAGCGTCTTCGTCATCGACGTGGAGCCGGGAGGCGCCTCGGACCGGGCGGGAATGCGCCCGGGAGACGTTATCGTCAAGATCAACGGGAAAGGCTTTGCCGAGGCCATGGAAGCAGATGCCATATTGCGCAAAGGCCAGACGGGAAAAATCCTTGAGTACGAGGTTCTCCGAAATAACCAGCGCATCAACCTTCACGTGGTCCTGGCCCGGCTCGGAATCAGCATCGACTACCTTGCCATCTTTCTCTGCGGGCTCCTGTACATCGGCGTCGGCTTTTTCATTATCGTCAAACGCCCGCACATCCGCGCAGCGTTTTACACCGGGCTGGCTCTCCTGATTTTCGGTTTGCTCGTCAACACCATTTACATGTGGCGCATTGGGGATCATCCCCTGTTCGGAAAAATCAAGGGGATCGTTCTTGTGGCCTCCGTGTTTCTCGGTATCGCGGTCATGTTCCATTCCCGGCTCTATTTTCCGAAGGAGCGCCGCGAGATCCTCCGGAAGAAATGGATCCTTGTCGTCTCGTACGCGCTTGTGCCGGCAAGCCTGGTCGCCGTGTTTCTTCTTGCCGCCGATGAATCCGCTTTCTACATCGCCCTGTCCGTACAGCTCCTGTACGTCCTCGTGATTCTCCTCGCGTTCCGGTCTGCCCGAAGCGAAAGACAACACCGCCAGGCCCGGCTTCTCAATATCGCCACCATCGTGATGGCTGTGACGTTCCTGGCCAGCCTGCTCATGCGAGTATTCGGATTCTATTCCGTATCGCTCACATACGTGGCAGCCGGACATTCCCTCCTGCCCCTGGCGTATCTCTATACAATCGGGCGCTACCGCTTGTTGGATCTCAACATTCGCCCGCGGCGCAACATCCAGTACAGCATCGCCACCTGGACCTGGGGACTGGGCGTGGCGTTCCTCGTCCTGTGGGCCATCTTCTCCCTTCCAGGCCTCGACCTGCCCCTGCCCAATATTTTGGTAACGGCGTCCAACGTGCAAGTGCTCGACACGCCCCCGGGCCCGGAACAGAAACTGGTCATGGAAAAAGTGGCCGTCATCATCCTGGGCATTATCGTCTTTTACTCGGGGTGGGCCATCCGGAAGACGGGACAGCGCTACATCGACCGAAAGTTCCACCAGTCGCAGTACGATTACCGCCGGGCCGCAAGCGAGCTGGCAGAAGTCATGGCCATGAACATCACGATGATCGACCTTGCGCGGGGGATCGTCAACAAGCTGGCCGAGCTCATGCACCTGAAACGGGCGGGCGTCGTGTTCTTCGAAGATGAGAAACTGTGTACCTGCCACCAGGAAATCGGATTCGATGATGAAAACTGGAACAACATCATCGGGGAAAACGGCGAACACCTCGTCCGGGTGATCAAGGAATTCAAAGCCGAGATTCACGTTGACTACCTGCCGGAACCCCTGAAAGGACATTTCCGCAAAAACGAGATCCAGTACATCATTCCCATCTATTCCAAGGAACGACTGGTGGGCGCCTTGTTCATCGGGGAAAAACTTTCGGAAACGACGTTCAAGGCGGAAGACCTCGCCTTCCTTTCCAGCACGGTGAAACAAGCGTCAGTTTCGATCGAGAACGCCTTTCTGTACGAGGAACTGGCGGAGAAAGAGCGATTGAAGCACGAGCTCGATATCGCCCGCCGTATCCAGATGGCGTCGCTACCGCAGGCTACGCCCCGTGTGCCCGGCCTGGACATCTCCGGCAAATCCATACCCGCGCTCGAAGTCGGCGGCGACTATTACGACTATCTCGACGGAAAGAAAGACACCTTCACGGTCATCGTGGGGGACGTCAGCGGAAAGGGGACTTCGGCCGCGTTGTACATGTCCAAGATCCAGGGCGTGCTGCGCTCGCTGCACGGCTTCGGCCTGTCTCCCGCCGAGCTGTTCATCAAGGCCAACCAGCTCCTGTACCAGGACCTGGAGCGCAAGGCTTTCTTCACCGCTATCGGCGCGCGGTTCGAACTCAAGGGCCGGCGCTTGGTGATCGCACGCGCAGGGCACCTGCCGCTCTACCGGTACAACAACAAGACGAAACGCGTGGAAGCGATTCTCCCGCGCGGCCTGGGCCTGGGCCTGGACGACAAGGGCCACTTTAACAGCGAGCTGGAGGAGCAGACCATCGATTACAGCGCCGGCGACACGTTCCTCTTCATCACCGATGGAATCACGGAGGCTTTCAATCCCTCCGGCCAGCAGTACGGTGAATCCACGCTCATGCGCGTTTTTTCCGAGAACATCTCCCGGGATTCATTCAGCATCAGGAACACCATCCTCGATTCCGTCGCCACGTTCACGTCCAACGGCACCCAGTACGACGACCAGACCATCGTCGTGATCAAGGCGGTATAAAAAAGAGGTTAGAGGTAATAGGTTATAAGCGCAAAATTTGGCTCCTGTTACCTGGCGTCCATTACCTGGAAATCCTTTCCGAAATCCCGGAGAATTACCTACCTTGCACGTGGAAACACGGTGTTTATTACACAATTACGAAGGGGGAACCATATGCTATTGAGTATCATACGTTCGACGGCTCCCCGACACGAAACATGACTCGCGACTACAAGGTCGTCATCCTGTGTGGAGGCAAGGGGATGCGAATGCGGCCGCACACGGAAACCATACCAAAACCCCTCGTACCCGTCGGTGAAAAGCCCATCGTCTGGCACGTCATGAAACTGTACTCCCATTACGGGTTCCACGATTTCATACTGGCGCTCGGCCACCGGGGAAACCAGATCGTGAATTACTTCGTGCACTACCGGGAAAAGAACTGCGATTTCACGCTCCATTACCGGGACGGCACCAAGACGTTTCACACGTCCTTGTCCCCCGACGAGCGTGAATGGAATATCACGTTCGCCCATACGGGCCTGGAGACCGAGACCGGCGGGCGCATCAGGCGTGTCGCCCCGTACATCCAGGACGATTACTTTCTCGCCACCTACGCCGACGGCCTCTCCGATATCGATATCAGCGCCGTACTGGAGCGGCACCTGTCCTCCGGGCTGGCCGCCACGATGACAGCCGTGAACCTGCCCACGGATTACGGCCTGGTGAAGACCAGCAGCGGCGTTGCCACGAGCTTTCGCGAAAAGCCCCGCGCCGACGACCTCATCAACGCCGGGTTCTTCGTGTTCAGTCGCAAGATGTTCGATTTCCTGGGTGAAGACGACTGCGTGTTGGAGCAGGAGCCCCTGAGGCGCATGGTCGAGGAGCGGCAGGTGAACGTGTACCATCACGAGGGATTCTGGCACAGCATGGATACACCTAAGGATCACGAAGAACTGTCACGCTTGTGGAATCAGAAACGTGCTCCCTGGAAAGTGTGGAACGATTAACCGACGACGGTCGGAATCAGGAAATCGATGAGCTCCCACGTTTCGTTTTTCATGCCGAAGCCCCACTCCCTTTTCGTCATGTGAACCATACCCACCTTTGGAAAGAACCACATCGTGTACCTGCCGTACTCGTTGAAGCCTCCCCAGGCCCTGACGAGCACGAAGCAGCGCGCAAACGTCCCGGCGGGGGTGCTGAGCGCAGACACACCGCTGACGGTAGTCGTATCGTTAAAGTATCGGTTCCACCATTTCCTCCCCGTGTACAGGGGGAACTCG
>JALUUP010000056.1 GCA_027021285.1 Bacteroidota bacterium
TCCCTGGTGGGAGATATCGACGCGCAATTGTATTTCCTGGGCCTTCGAACACAGTTGCAGACCCAGGCGGGATGGTCCGCCCCGATCGGCGGTTCCTATAAGTCCTCTTTTTTCCAGACGATTCTTACTGTAATTACCCGTTGGATGGATACGTGGCTACGGCCGCAACTCGTCATCGATCACCAGCGCGGGGAAGTGATGTACGTTCGGCTTGCCGCCGAACGGTATCTGTTCAACCGTGCATATGTGCAGTTGTTGCTGTACAAGAATTTCCGTCATGGGACCTCCGGAGCGCGTCTTTCGTTCCGAATGGATGTCCCCTTCATGGAAAGCGTGACCACGTTCGATGTTCAGCCTTCGTATACCTCGTATAGGCAAAGTTTTCGGGGAGCGCTCGGGTTTGATACGGAGAGCGGGGGGATCCTCTACGATAACCGCAACTGGGTTGGCACCAGCGGTCTTACTATTGTTCCTTTTCTTGATGAAAATGGTAACGGGTACTATGATCCATCCGAACGGCAACTGCGATCGCGGGTGGATGTCTCACGGATCGATGGAAGGCGTTATCCTGGAGGCAGCCTCGAGCTTTCCCGGTTCGTTCAGTTGAATCCGTACGATACGTTCAATTTTTCCATTGACCCGAACAGTTTTGCGGATCCGGTTTGGAGGCCGAAATATACTTCCTACCAGGTAATAACAGATCCTAATCGTTTCAAAAGGGTGGAAGTGCCCGTGTACGTGTCCGGAGAAGCGGGGGGTACCGTGTATGTTATGAAGAACGACCAGAGTGTCGGGCAGTTTGGAATCAAGGTGAGGGTTTTGGATGAAACAGGAAACACACGGGAAGACAACGTTACATTCTCTGATGGAAGTTACGTTTTCTACGGCCTTCCGCCGGGAACATACATTGCAGAGCTGGACTCGGTGCAATTGGACCAGCTTGGATTGATCCCCGATTCCCTTCGGCGTAGCTTTGAACTTCACCCTAAAAAAAACGGCGATGTTGTTCGTGATGTGAATTTCGTTTTGCATCCGGCCGTTCCCCTGGTTGAAAGGCGGATTGAACCGGATACAACAATCATCATCACGCGGGTACCGGTTCCCGCGTTGAGACCCCGAATGGATACTGTTATCGGTGTGGTTCCGAAGCTTCCCGCTGTTCCATTGAATATTGTCATGCATTTCCCGGTCAGTCTTCGACGGGAAGGGCTGCCGGATACCCTGCGCAAACATCTCGATCGCATTGTTGCCATGCTGAAAAAAGATTCCAATCTTTTAGTGAGGGTACATGGTCATTCCGATAATTTTGGTACATTTCAGCAAAATCAGGAACGTTCGGAGGCGAGAATGAAACGGGTGAAGGAATACCTGCTTGAGAAAGGAATTCGCGTGTGGAACATCGAGGCACGAGCATTTGGTTCCCGCCGTCCGATCGCGCCGAATACAACAGCGGCAGGGCGAGCAATAAACAACCGGGTTGATATATCTGTCGTTCGTAAATAAACGATGTACGTTTACTCATGGGGTTGAAACGATATGTCAATAACTGAATTGCCGAATATGATCCTCCTGATCGAGGATAACGAAGCAAACCTGAAACTGCTTAAGACCATGGTACGGATGATCGGCTGCGAGTCGGTGGGGTTCACTACCGGTGAAGAAGCGTGCGATTGGTGCGCGACCAACAAGCCGGGGCTTATCCTTTGTGATATCATGCTGCCCGGTATGAATGGAAGCGAAGTCCTTCAACAACTGCGGACGATCGAGCATCTTCAGGATGTTCCCATCGTTGCGGTTACCGCCGTAGCCATGGAAGGGGACAAGGAGAGGCTGCTCGAGGAAGGATTTGACGAGTACATCGCCAAACCACTGAACTTTTCTTCTTTTCAATCGACCGTGAAAAGTTTACTACGCTCATGAGTACCAGGCAAGATTTCTACCTGCCATCCGGCATACATAAACCCGGCCTGAAAACGACATGGCCGGCGTACGGCGTCCTGGTCTTTATGTTGGTATTGACATTCCTCGGGTGGAAACTGTCTGAAAGTGAAATCAAAGCGAAGCTGGAAACAAAGTTCGAGGCCGAGAATTCCCGTGTCATGAATCGGATGACCTCGACCCTTTCCAAGCAGGTCGAGGTATTGCGAAGCCTGCAAGAGTTGTACCGCAGTAACGTCCAGGTTGTCCGGGATGTCTTCGAATTGTTCGCAATGGTTCCAACAGGGATGTATTCCAGCATACAGTCGATATGCTTTGCGCCGCGAATTGATATTGCGCATCGCTCCGAATTCAAGCTGTACGCCATGAACGAAGGATACCGGAACTATGAGATCAAATCGGGTTTCACACGGAAAGAAGTGTTCCCGGTGGAATACATCGTCCCCCTTGAGCCGAACATCAACGCCAGTGGTGTAGATCTCTATTCCGTGAAATTCGTAAATGCCGCGCTTGATACTCTCCGGCGTACGCGTTCCATTACGTTGACGCCACCGGTGGACCTCATCAGCACCGGCGAGCCGGGATTTATCATCATGGCTCCCGTAACGGTTAATGATTACGTTCCGACGTTTGCTCCTGATAACGGGGATTCTTTATTGGGTGTGTGTTTCGCAGAGATAAAAGTGCGGGAGTTTTTCCGGGAGGTAACGGAGGGGCTGCGGGCCGATTTGCCGGTTTCCTTCGCGGTGTACGATGGAACGGAGCAGGGCAACCGCTTTCCTCTTTTCGGCACTGCTGCAAATAAGAACGCGCTCTTGCAAGCCGAACGTGAAATTCGGCTGGGAGGACGAAAGTGGACGATTGCATTTTCCACCAGGTCGGGATTCGGCCGGGATCTCAATACAAATCTGCCTCTGTTTGTGATACTTGCCGGAATTCTGACCAGTCTTCTCGGCTTCGCTTTCGTTCGCGCACAGGTAACCAGCCGGTTCCATGCACAGGAAATTGCCGAACGCATTACACGCTCCCAGCGAAGAATTCTTGAAGCTTCGCAGGACATGATCGGCGCTGTTACATTTGAGGGAATCTGGCGCAGCATGAATCCCGCGTCGCGGTTGATCCTTGGATATTCGCCGGAAGCGTTGATCGGAACATCGCATTTCGATCTTGTCCACCCGGTAGATAAAGAACGAATCAGGACACTGCTGACGTCCATGCGGGACGGGAATCCCGTTTCGTTCGAGGCGCGATACATGGATGTGTCCGGCGATGTAAGATGGATTCAATGGAACCTTTCGCCATCCATTGAAGATGAGCTCGTTTTTCTCGTGGGTCGGGATGTAACCGAGAAGAAAAACGCCGAGGACGCGATACGCAGGAAAAATCTCCAACTGGATCTGGCCGGCATGATCGCTGATCGCGAAAATTTACAAAAGGCCAGATCAGTTCGTGAACAGAGTCAACATTTCAGGACGGAGCTTACCAACATCATCGGATTTCTCGACATTGTGCTTACCGAAAAGTCATTGTCGCCGGAAGAGAAACATGACTTCATCAGGACGGCCCACGACAGCGCTGACAAAGTCCTCGATTTCCTGCGACAGACCACCGAACTCTCTATCACACGGATGACCGACATCACCTTCAGTGAAGAAGAGCTGTTGCTGTCACGCTTGATGCAAGATGTAAAGGTCGAACTGCTACGCCGCAGGCTTCATGAAAAAGTTGAAATCGCCGATTTTTCGGAACATGAGTTTCCTCCCTTAACCGGCGTCGACAGCGGGAAATTGAAAGATTCGATCGTGTTTTTAGTAAAAGCGTTATCCCGCGATATTTCCGGACCAATACATATCGAAGGATTCCATGATCCCGATACGCTGACCGTGGGAATCGTCATGACGTTGGAAGGCAGCGATTCGATGACCGAACGCAACCGGGGTATTCTGACGGAGGAATCGCGTCCCGATATTTCGGGTGATGACAATGCGTTCAACCTTGCCGTGGCCAGGCGATACGTGGAGGTTATGCGAGGACGTTTTGCTATTGAGAGTGATCAGTCTTCGATCCGGGTTCGCATTCTTTTCCCTCTGACCTGATCTTCTGACTCGCTATCGGAGCACTGCAAGACGGTTGATCGTTTCCACGCTTGTGTCCGTGTACCGTGCGACGATCTTATAGAAGTACACGCCGTTCG
>JALUUP010000057.1 GCA_027021285.1 Bacteroidota bacterium
GAGACCGAAGCCGGCAAGTACGTATTTGTCGCCCGTGAAAACCTGGCGGTAAGACGCGAAGTTCGGATCGGCAGCAGTTACCAGAATCAGGCCTTGATTAGCGAGGGGTTGCGGCCTGGGGAGCGCCTCGTTGTCGTCGGACACCGAGATTTGGTAGATGGTGACCGCATCGCTATCCAACCTTGAGGATCTGGAACATGACTTTGACCCATTTTTCTCTGCGGCACAAACCGGCCATCTTCGTTCTGGTACTCATTTTTCTCGTAATGGGTCTAACGGCGTACTCGACCTTGCCGCGGGAAGCGTCGCCTGCCATCACCATTCCAATCGTGCTGGTGATCACCCCCTATTTCGGCGTCGCTCCCGGTGACATCGAAACGCTGGTGACGCAACCGCTGGAACGGAAGCTCAAAGAAATCCCAGACGTCAAAGAGATTCGTTCCACCTCCAGCGAGGGGTTGTCGAGCATCGAGGTGGAGTTCGAGCCCGACATCGATATCGACGAAGCGCTGCAAAAGGTACGGGAGAAGGTAGACCAGGCCCAGAGCGAAATTCCCGAAGATGCGGAAGACTCGATGGTCAAGGAAATCAACTTCTCACAGTTCCCGATCATGCTGGTCAATATCTCCGGCGACTACGACCTGGTCAAGCTCAAGGAGATCGGCGAAGACCTCGAGGACGAGTTCGAAGCGATTCCGGGCGTGCTGGACGTCACCATCAACGGGGGGCTGGAGCGGGAAGTGAAAGTCAACGTCGATCTCGAGAAACTGAAGCACTACAACATTCCCTTCACGGACGTCATCGAGACGATTCAGGAGGAGAACCGCACCATTCCCGGCGGTTCCATCGATGTCGGCAATCTGACCTACCTGGTGCGCATCCCTGGCGAGTTCGATCGGGTGGACATCATTCCCGAGTTGGTGGTGAAGATGGTGAACGGGTCGCCGATCCTCATCAAAGACATTGCCGAAGTGGAGTACGGCTACAAGGAGCGCACCACGCTGGCTCGAGAGGGAGGCCGTAGCTGCGTGACCTTGAGCGTGAAGAAGCGGAGTGGGGCCAACATGGTGGAGATTTCCGACGCCATCAGGAAGATCATTGAGGCCCAAAAGCCGCGCCTACCGTCCGGCACCGAGATCACCATTACCGCAGACCGTTCCAAAGACGTGCGACGCATGGTTTCGAACCTCGAGAACAACATCATTTCCGGTCTCTTTCTGGTGGTCGGCGTTCTGTTTGCTTTTCTCGGGTTTCGCAATTCGTTGTTCGTCGCGGTGTCCATCCCCCTGTCGATGTTGATTTCCTTCATCGTCATCCAGGCCCTGGGGTACACGCTGAACATGATCGTGCTGTTCAGCTTGATCCTGGCTTTGGGCATGATCGTGGACAACGCCATCGTGCTGGTCGAGAACATCTACCGGCATCGTGAGGAAGGGGCGGGCGCGTTCGACGCTTCATTGAGCGGTGCCAACGAAATCTCCCGCGCCATCACCGCCTCCACCGTCACCACCTTGTGTGCCTTTGCTCCCATGATTTTTTGGCCCGGCATCATGGGGGAATTCATGAAATACTTGCCGGTGACGCTCATCGTGACGCTTGGCAGCTCGTTGTTTGTGGCCCTGACCATCAACCCGGTGCTGTGCGAAGTATTCATGAAAGTCACAAAACACAAGGGAGAAGATCGCACCTTTCTGCGGCTGCTTCGCGCCTACGAGCGCCTCCTTCGCCTGGCGCTGCGAAAGCGCGGTCTGACCCTGGCCGTCGGTTTCGGCGGCCTGGTTCTCGTCGCCGGCTTGTACAAACTGTTCGGGAAAGGGACGGAATTTTTCCCCGACGTCGAGCCTTCCCAGGTGATGATTGAGATCACCGCACCCACCGGCACGAGGCTGGAAGAATCGGACCGCCTGGTACGCGAGGTAGAAAAAGCGCTGCCTCGATTTCAGGAGGACATTTTGAGTTTTGTCGCCAATGTGGGGACCGCCGGCGGCGGGGGCCGCATGAGTTTTGGCACCGGGGACGGCGGAGGGGTCCCCCACAAAAGCACGGTTACCGTGGAGTTTGTAGAGCGTCACAAACGCCACCAGTCGTCAGAGCTTACCATGCAGCAGATTCGACATGCCATTCAGAATATCGCCGGGGCCCGCATCGAAGTGGAAAAACCGGCGGTAGGGCCGCCCTCTGGGCCACCTATTAACATCGAACTCTCGGGTGACGACTTCACGGA
>JALUUP010000058.1 GCA_027021285.1 Bacteroidota bacterium
GGCCGAAGCCGTACAGCAGATTGCCGCGCAAAAAGAGCCGCTGCATCCACGGCCACCGGGAATAGAACTTGACCAGCAGCGGCCGGGCCGGATCCGAGGCGTCATACACCCACAGTCCTCTGATATCGGCAACATACAGATAATCGCTGCTCGATTGCACCCACAGCACATCGCCCGGGCTGCCATAATCGTCCACCTCGGCAGGATTTGCCGGGTTGCTCACATCAACAGCCATCAGGTGTCTTTCGCTGACACTGGTGGTCAAATAAGCATACGGGAGCACCACCTGCAGCGAATTGACCGCCCCGTTGCGGGAATCGATCTCCATGGTGGCGCTGGTTGTCGGATTGTTCGGGTCTGAGATATCGGCGATCACCAGCCACAGACCACTGGAAACGCCGATGTAGGCATGGTTCCCGTCCACGTAAAGCGCCGTCGGTCGCCGCAGGCCGGTGAGATCGGTCACCTTGGTGTGCAGATAGCCCACTTCAGCAGGCGCACTGGGATTTGAGATGTCCAGTACATGCAAATCCACATAATTGCCAGGAGAAGCCTCATTGGCCACATAGCCGTTGTTTCCCTTCACAAACACTTTTTTCAGATTCGCTATGTAAAAGTTCGATTTCTCCACCGGGTTGACCGGGTCGCTGACATCCAGGATGCGAAGGAAATTGCGGTATTCGTCGATCACGTAGGCATAGTCTCCCTGCACCACCACATCGCTGATCCGCGAATACGCTTCGGGAAGATAAGTGGCCACCAATTGCGGCGACGCGGGTTTGGAGACATCGGCGATTTTCAGTCCGCTGCGCCCAGCCGCCACATAGGCGTAATTGCCGGAGACAACAAGCTCCCCTTCCGAGCTGTCGCCCAACGCATGATAGCCGGTTATGGTCGGGGTGAGCGGGTTGGAAATATCGACGATACGCAGACCGGAGGCGGAGAGATAGGCGTAATTGCCGTTAATAAAAATGTCGTTCGGCGCATTGGGTAATTCCAGGTAAGCTGCTTGTTGAAAGGGCGACCTGGAAATATCCACAACCGAAAAATACTGCGCTTGCCCAAGGTAAGTGTAATTGCCTGAAACCGCGCCACATTGGGTTATTCCACCAATGTGACCGGCGGGTGTGATGGAAAATGGAGCCTGGGCATGGACGCGCAACAAAAATCCTGAGATAAGACAGGTAACCATAACGCGTACCAAAACCGCAGCCACTCCCCGCGAGTCGATGATTCTCGTACGCATGACGTTCTCCTTGTTTATTCTGGTTCATGGGCGAGCAACGCCAGTCCCTCCGGAATCCGGAAGACTCTCTCCGCCGGGGAAGAATTTCCGCGAAGCGTTGTAACAAGCCACCAGTTGACACGAGACATCAGCGCAACAACACCGGGTGATCATAACGCGGACTCCTTACGTAGAGAAATACAGGAGGGATTGATTACTATCGTCGGTTAAATATATTCGCGCGTTGTCTTTTTTCAAAATCGCTTGCCGCGCAGCGCACATCCGTCCGCAATACGCGCAAGCCGGGAAAGCGACAACCCTGAAGGGGTGTCGGCCCCGGCCTGCGCGAACTATTGATCGTGGGGAAAAGTCAGGCTTCAGCGTATAACCGCGACGTGTCGACGTAAATCAGGTACTCGCGAATCAGGCCGTTTTCCATCTTGAAAACATTCGCGAAAGGGACCGCGAGTTTGCTTGAATCATGACGAGTGTACGTTACCGTACCCCGAGTGATCACCGCGTCGGGATGCTCCCAGACATCCGGGATTTCATGCCCGATCGCCTTGATGCTGCCGAAGAAACCAACCAGCAGCTCTTTGATTGCCGCCTTTCCCTGTACGGGTTCGGCATTACCGAAAACGAACTCCGCATCTTCCGTCAGAAAAGTGACAAATCCATCTGCGTCCTTGTTATCGATTGTATCGAATAATTTTCCAAGCCAGTCGGGTGTTCCCATGTACATCTCCGTGTTTGTCTTTGATAAGTAGTAATGTTAAAAGCAACATCAGGCCGCCGGAGCGCTTCAAACACCGGGCTCCAAATTGGCTCCGGTACATTGAGGCTTTCCCGCATCCTCGACGCCAAATGCAATCTATGTCATAAAACAGCCTGATGCCAACGGCCTCATCTCCTGCCCGCGCGCGATGAAACCATGCGTGAAAGGCTTATGCAGGACAACCGTGTGTGAAGCAACGGCACTTCCAGGAGCAATGCCGTCGAAAAGAAAGCGCGGACATTCATCCGTCACGATGAAGGTCCGCGTGTACGACAAAATGTTGCAGAAACGGAAACGAGCTTATTTCAAAGCGACGGCGCGCTCTTCTTCCGGAAGGCTTTCAACCAGGTACGGATCGTTGACCGGCACCATCGGAATCGATTGAAGCTTTCGCAAGGCGAAACCGAAGAACAGGGCCAGCATCCCGACAAACATGCCGATTTCCCAGATACCCAACGTGGGCTCGTTCCCCATCAACGGCGGCATCACCATGATGTACAAGTCCAGCCAATGTCCGACCAGGATGACGATGGATACCTGGAACAAGATCTTGTCGCTGCGTTTCGACGCGCGCGGAAGCAAGACGAGAAACGGGACCAACCAGTTCAGGACCACGTTCAGGAAGGAAAGCGAACCCCACCCTCCAAAGTGACGGAAGATGTAGTAGGACGTTTCTTCCGGAATGTTGGAATACCAGATCAGCATGTGCTGGGAAACCCACATGTACACCCAGAACACGCTGAACGACAGGAGCAGGTTGCTCATCGTATGCAAATGCTCCTCGGTGATGATCTTTTTGAACCCGGATAATCGCACGATCACCATCAGGATGGTGATAGCGGCAAGGCTGCTGGTGATCATGCCCGACAGCGTGATCAGGGAAAAGACGGTGCTGTACCAATGCGGCTGCAGCGACATGATCATGTCGATACTGGCCAGGACAAAGGTGATGGTGCCGACGATCAGGAAGATCGCGGAATGCCTTACGTTCCAGACGGTGTGTTCCAGCCTGCCGTCCTCGTCCTGCCGGAGCGAGTTCCTCACAATGATCCTCGCGAAGAAGATCCACAGCGCGAAGTAGAAAACAACCCGGCCGATGAAGAACGGTTGGTTCAGCCAGGCGCTCTTTCCGCGCAGGATCGGGTCCATCATCACCGCCGTTTCGTGGCTCCACTCGTACAACGTGTGCATGCCGAAAATCAATACCACCGCCCCTATTCCGGCGACCAGCAAGACCGACGTCGCGGCTTCGGGAACACGGCGAAACGCGGTTGCCCACCCGGCGTTCGAGACGTAGAGGACGGCGATAAAGAACACCGCGCCCAACCCCAGGTTCAACAGGAAGAACTCGTTGATCAGGAAATTCGGCCAGATGCGTTCGGGCGAAACAAACAACCCGACGATGAAAACCAGGAGCCCGAGTGTTGAAAAGACGAAGATCGTTTTCCATACCGAACCAGGCAGGATAAAAGCCGGCGCGTTCTTACTCATTGTTGATTCTCTTGCATTTGTCGAATGAAGTTGATTACGTACCAACGGTCATTTCGGTCCACCTGCGATCCGTACGCGGGCATGTTCTTGAAACCATAGGTGATGATATAAAACATGCGGCCGTCTTCCATCTTGCGGGCGTTCTCAAGCAACAACGAGGGCGGAGCCGGGTACCCGTGTTGTACGACCAATCCTTTCCCGTCGCCGGCGACGCCGTGACACACGCCGCAGTAAGTCTGGTACACCCACGCTCCCCGTTCCAGGTTGGCCGTCGAGTCGCTTTGAAACGGGTTCTGTAGCTCCCTTCCCGCCCGTTTTGCCTCTTCCTCGGACAACCCGTAGTGCAGCGGCATGAAACCCCGCGGGATGGTCCCATCCACCGGTGTTTGTTCCGTGCGACCGTTTCGAAAAAATGGATTTTGCGATTGAGCCTTGAAGGCAACAGTCCGGGCCATGTCGGGGGAATATTCGAAATTCAACTGGTCGGGGTTGGACCCGAGGTATTTTGCAGCCAGGAAGAGAAGCCCGATAAAGACAACCAGAATCGCAGTCGCCAGGATGTACTTTTTCATCATGCCATCTCCTCCATCCGCGAAACCTCTTCAACCGAGTAGTTCTCCCACAGCGACCGGACAATGTTCTCATCCGTCACGGCATCGCTGACTTCGAGGACAAGGACGAACCGGTCGTCTGTCACGCGGGGATGAATCGACCGTTCCTTCTTGCCCGGGAACAGCTTCGAGCGGAACAGCATCACAAAAACCACCCCGAGTCCACCGAAAAGCACCGTGAGCTCGAAGGCGACCGGCAGATACGCGGGCAACGAGTTAAACGGCTTGCCGCCCACGTTGAGCGGCCAGTCGATCGATCCGATCCAGAACTGCGTGACGATGGCGGTAGCCAATCCCAGCAGGGCAAACAGAAAACACACGTACGTCAGCCTGCTGGGCTTCAGCCCCATGGCTTCGTCCAACCCATGCACGGCGTAGGGAGTATACACGTCGTAAATGTTGTAGCCGGAGGCGCGGGTCTCTTTGACCGCGCCCACGATGTCGTGCTCGTTTGTAAAAACCCCGATAATAAGCGGCCTATCCATTGGTTTTCCTCTTTGGAATCAATCGGTTTTCGTGGACAAGGAAACAGACTTCCCGGCATTTCTACCATAGTTCAAAACACCCTTTACTTCCCCGATGGCGATAAAGGGAATGAAGCGGGCAAAGAGCAGGAAGAGGGTGAAGAACAGCCCGAAGCTCCCGGCCAGCGTGGCGATTTCAATGATTGTCGGCTTGTACATCACCCAGCTCGAAGGCAGGAAATCCCGGTGCAGCGACGTAACGATGATAACGAAACGCTCGAACCACATCCCGATATTGATGAAGATCGAGATGATGAAAACCGTGACGAGCGAACGCCGCAGTTTCTTGATCCACAGGAGTTGGGGTATTGCGACGTTACACGCGACCATGATCCAGAAGGCCCAGGCATAGGGCCCCAGCGCGCGGTTGAGAAAGACGAACCGCTCGTATTCGTTCACCGAGTACCATGCCATGAACATCTCGATTCCGTACGAGAGCGCCACGATGCCCCCGGTGACCAGCACGATCTTGCACATTTTCTCGATGTGGTCGATGGTGATGTATTCCTCGTATCGCAGCACCTTCCTGGCGATGATCATCAGGGTAAGCACCATGGCAAACCCGGAAAACACGGCCCCCGCCACGAAGTACGGCGGGAAAATCGTGGAATGCCATCCGGGTATCACCGACGTGGCGAAGTCCATGCTCACGATGGAGTGCACGGAAAGCACCAGCGGCGTCGCCAGGGCCGCCAGCAGCAGGTACACGACCTCGTACCGGTGCCACGTGCGCATCGATCCTGTCCACCCGAAACTCATGAGGCGGTACACGACTTTCTTGATCTTCGTCGTCGCCCGGTCTCGCAGTGTGGCCATATCGGGAATCAACCCGATGTACCAGAACACCAGCGAGATCGTGAAATACGTGCTGATGGCGAAGAAATCCCAGAGCAACGGGGACCGGAAGTTGACCCACAGCGAACCGCGCAGGTTGGGATACGGAGCAATCCAGAAAAACAGCCAGGGGCGCCCCAGGTGAATGAGAGGAAAGATCCCGGCACACATCACCGCGAAAATCGTCATCGCCTCGGCGGAACGGTTGATGGACGTACGCCAGCGCTGCCGGAACAGAAAGAGAATGGCCGAGATCAATGTGCCGGCGTGTCCGATTCCCACCCAGAACACAAAGTTGGTAATATCAAACGCCCATCCCACCGTCTTGTTCAGACCCCAGGTTCCGATACCGGTCATGATCTCGTACGTCACGGCAACCACGCCCAATATCAGCACAGCAACTGAAATGATAAATGCCGACCACCACAACGTTGTCGGCCCGGTTTCCAGCGGTCGGGCGACGTCGTCGGTGACCTGGGCAAGTGATTTATCGCCGTGAATTAAGGGTTTCCTCAATACCGAGAAACGCAGTGACATTTGCTTTGTTACTCCATTATTGTGCCGGGAAAGCAGGACGAAGCACAAGCCTCCTTGCTCGAAGAAGTGACGACCGGGAGCAAACCGGGCTTCATTTGCGACCCGCTTTTTCCGCAACGGGCTGTTATGTTATCTCCGGGATTCCGCATCAATCACGTATTTCGGACTTTCGTCAAGTATCCCACCGTGGGACGGAAATTCATTTCTTCCAGCATCCGGTAGTGGCGGGGATGCTGGATCAGTTCGGCGATCCTGCTTTTCGGATCGTTCATATCGCCAAAAACAATCGCGTCGGCGGGGCAGGATTGCTCGCAGGCCAGCTTGATATCGCCGTCCTTCAACTCCACTCCGTGCCGCCTCGCCTCGGCCTTGGCCTCCTGTATGCGCTGCACGCAGAGAGAGCATTTTTCCATCACACCCCGCGTGCGGGTGGTGATATCTGGATTGAGCACGAGATTTTCCTTCCTGCCTTGCTCCCAGTAATCGAACCAGTTGAAACGGCGGACCTTGTACGGGCAGTTGTTGGCACAGTACCGCGTGCCGACGCACCGATTGTAAATCTGCTGGTTGATGCCCTCCTCGCTGTGTACCGTGGCCAGTACCGGACAGACACTTTCGCAGGGCGCATGATCGCAGTGCTGGCACATCACGGGCTGGTGCATGACGGTGACGTCGCCTTCGTTCCCCGAATAATAACGGTCGATGCGGATCCAGTGCATTTCACGGCGGCGGCGCACTTCATCCCTGCCGACGACCGCGACGTTGTTTTCCGCCTGGCACCCGATGACGCAGGCCGAACACCCGGTGCACCGGCCCAGGTCGATGGCCATGGCCCAGTGGTGGCCTTCGTACACGTAATCGTTCTCCCACAACTGCAGAACGGGGTGCTCAAACGTATTGCCGGACCTCGGGTTCTTGATGTAGTCGTCCAGCGTGGTTTCACGCACCATGTTCCGTGCCTCTCCGCCCAGGTTCTCCGGCACGGTGATGGTCTGATGCGTCTGCGTAAGCGCCAGGGGCGAAGAAGCACCGGTTTTGGTCAGACGCACTGCGCTGACGAAACTTGTCACAGCGCCGTTCGTCCTGGCAAACGGAAAGGCGTTTTTTCCTATCGGAAGCAACTTCTCGTCCGAAGCCACGTGCTCGATCCAGTCGGGTCCCAGTCGGGAGAACCGCTCTGTGCCCTTGCATCCATATCCAACCGCAATCGCGACCACTTCGTCGTGCTGGCCGGGTTGAACCTGCACCGGAAGCTCGACGCTGTATACCCCGTCGGAAACCTTCACCACGTTTCCTTCTTCCAGGCCCATTTCCTTTGCCAGGGCGGGCGAGACGCTCACGTAGTTGTCCCACGTGACTTTCGTCACGGGGTCCGGCAATTCCTGGAGCCACGGGTTGTTGGCATGGCGGCCATCGAGTACGCCGATCTTTTGATAGAGCTCCAGCGCGTATCCCTTGTTCCCGGGTAAATAATCCTCGTCCGGCGCGGTGACGGCGGCAAGCTGAAAGGATGAAACCGGCGCCTTCCGCGGCTGAACGCTCACGAATCCATCGTGCACCGCCTGATCCCAGAATTCCTGGAAGGAAAGCGTCCCTTTCCAGCGCGGGAATATCGTTTTCTTCCAGTAGTCCTTCACGATTTCCCGGTCCGGCTTCCCTTCGTCCATCCAAACGGAAAGGCACTCGCGCACGGTGCGCGTGTCGCCGAGGAGCGGTATCGTGGGCTGCGTCATGCCGAACAATCCCTCCGCGATCTCGGCGTCGTTCCAGGATTCCAGCGGATGGTTCACCGGGCAGACGAACTCGCTCCGCGCTGCGGTTTCATTCTGATGATCGGTGATCGTGACGACCAACGGTATGTCTTTCAGCGCTTCGGCAAATGCGGCCGCGTCGGGCAGGTTGTACACCGGGTTGGCGCCCGCGATGAACAGAGCCTTCACCCGTCCCGCCTTCATTTTTTCCAGCAAGCCGAACAACGCCCGGTCGCTTCCCCGCCACTGGTAGGAAGGATACGCGATGTCCAGCGTTTTGCCGTAATTGCCGAGGGCGTGATTGACGAAATTGACCAACCGTTGCAGCGCGACGTCGTTCCGGCCGCAAAGCAAGAGGCTCTTCCCTTCGGATTCCAAGAGCCGCCCGGTAATGTCGTCCACGACCGACGGATCGATCGTCAAGTGGCTTTTGCCTTGAACCGCGGGCAGATTCACGCCCTTTACCGCCGCGATCTTTTTTGCGACCTCGACGAGTATCGCCGCGCTTTGCGCCGGCGTGACCCTGATCCTCCGGTCGGCGTTCGAACCGGTCAGGGACATGCGGCCTTCCAACTGCACATGGTATGAAATCCTGGGCGGGTTCCCCACCAGGTCTCGTCCGGCCGTGTAGTCCCTGGTGAACTCCACCGGTGATATCCAGGTGCCGAGAAAATCGGCGTTGAAACTGACAATCACCTCCGCCCGGTCGAACCGGTAACGGGGCAGGGCGCGCCGACCGTGCGTCTGCTCGTGCGCGTCCAATATGGCGGAGTACGAGACGGCGTCGTATTCCACGTGGGCGCTGTTGGAGAAACGGCCGAGAAAGCGGTCTATTACTGCCCGCGTAGAAGGACTCGTTACGCTCCCGGTCAGAAGATAGACATCGTCACCCAGCTCGCCCAGGCGTGAAATTACTTCGCGGTCTAGCTCTTGCCAGCTAGTCGTCTTGCCCCCGCGCAACGGTTTCTGCGCGCGCCGGGAATCGTAGAGACTCAATACCATCGCCTGGCCAACCGCGCAAATGCCACCCTTCGAAAGGGGGTGTTGCGGATTCCCCTCGATCTTGATGGGACGCCCGTCGCGCGCCTTGGCCAGGATGCCGCATCCCGCCTGGCATCCCGCGCAGGTGGATGAGTACCAGTACGAAGTCCCCGCGACGAGATCCCTTGGAGCGCTGACAAGCGGGATGGATTTTTCGACGGGGGCGCGGTTGCAGGATGCCAGTACTGCGCCAGCCACGGAAAAACCCGCGGCCTTCAGAAACGAACGCCGGGAGACGCTCATCTTCCCTTCGAAAAACCGATCCGGGTCGTCTGCCGGGGGAAGAGGCTCGGGGAATTCGTTCTCCGCAGCTTTTTGAAACTCCGGGCTGTTCTCCCGTTCCTCGAGACCTTTCCAGTACTTTGTATTCTGCCTATTCACCATATCTTCGTTTTGCATTTTCTGTCTGATTCAATAGTGGCACACGGCGCAACTTATCGAGGGCTTTTTCCCCTTGAGCTCCGGAACGTTACCGTGGCTTACATCGCGATGGCAATTGACGCACCAGCCCATGGTCAGGTCGCTTACCTGTTCGACCCGTTCCATGGTTTCCACGGCGCCGTGACAGACCTGGCAGCGGACATCCGCGTTCACGTGGCGGCTGTGGTCGAAGTAAACGAAATCAGGAAGATTGTACACGCGAATCCATTCGAGCTTGCCGGTCGCCTTCTTCTCGTCGTAGCGCATCTCCCGCGTGTTGAAACCAACGGCCCGGTACAGCTTTTCAAGTTCCGGAGAAACCACGGGCCGAATATCACGCTTTTCTTTTTTCGCTTGCATCTCTTCGATCTTCACCTTGTCCCAGGCAGCCGTCACGAAGCGGTGGCAGTTCATGCAGGTGCCGGCGGGTGGAATGAGAGCGTGTGGCCCCTTTTCCGCTCCGACGTGACAATACTGGCAGTCGATTTGCAAGTCTCCGCTGTGCAGGCGGTGGGAAAATTCCAACGGCTGTTTCGGGGCATATCCGGTATTCACGCCCAGCGGATTGATCGTGACGCTTTGAAAAAAGATGACCAGGCCGAAAACAACGGCGATGGCGACAACGACGGCGACGACACGGGCATTTATGCTATCCATAAACGGCTCTCTTTCTTTTCACGTAACTCCGTGTAACAAAACTCCATTGTTTCTCCATGCATCATATTCCTGGAACCTTCGCTGCGGTTCATATTGTGTTATGCGTGTTTCTGTCCCGTCACCAATCCCTAGCAATGTATCTCGGCATTCTTCCGGGCGTAAAACCACCAGTTCACCGCAAGGCAACTGGCGTAATACACCGCGAATCCGTACAGCGCCACTTCCGGTGTTCCCAACTGGATTTGCGCTCCGAAAACCTTGGGGATGATGAACGCGCCGTACGCCGCTACCGCTGAAGTCCACCCAAGCACCGGACCGGCCATCTTCGGCTTGAAGATGATGGGGATCATCCGGAAGGTCGAACCGTTCCCGATGCCGGTAGTGATGAACAGGAGCAGGAACAAGAGCAGGAACGGGAGAAAATACACTTCCGGCGTGGGGGAATTCTGGGAGATCTTTACAAAGTACGCCACTCCCAGTGTCGCTCCGATCATCACCACCGTGTCCCAGTGGGTTACCCGCGCTCCGCCCATTTTGTCGGAGAGCCACCCGCCCACGGGGCGGATCAACGACCCCACAAGCGGTCCCAGCCAGGCGTACGCCATCGGGTTGGGCGCGTTGGGGTTGATGGTGCCGTCCGGAAGGTATCCGTACACGTCCTGGATCAGCTTGGGAAAAGCGGCCGAGTACCCGATGAACGAGCCAAAGGTCATGGTGTACAGCCAGGTCATGACCCAGTTGTGTTTCTCCTTGAAGATTGCGAACTGGTCGATCAAGTTCGTGCGCACCGAGGACGGCGTCAGGTAGCGCATCAACACCAGGGTAAGGATGATGGTGACGGGAAGAACCACCCACATGTTCAAACCCTGACCGATGAGCAGGTAGAGGCCGATACCGGCAGCGGCAAATCCCAGCAGGATCAGCCAGAGCATCTTGCCGATGGCCGCGGGTGGCGAACCGACTTTCTGCTGGGGCAGGTTGTCCATGCCGAACCAGGCCAGGATGAACAGGAACGCCAGGATGGGCACCCAGACCAATCCGCAGTTCTGGATCCACACCATTCCACCGCCCAACGCCTCGGGCATCTCGAACCCCTGCCCGGCCAGGGGGCCAAAGATATTCACCGTCATGGCCAACGGCAGGAACACCTGCATCACGCTCACGCCGACGTTGCCCAGTCCGGCGTTCAAGCCGAGAGCCAGCCCCTGCATCTTCTTGGGAAAGAAATAGCTGATGTTGGACATGGACGACGCGAACGCGCCCCCGCCGATGCCGGACATGGCGGCCAGGATGACGAACACTGAATAGCTGGTATTCATGTCCTGCAGGGCGATGCCGGTGCCCAGGGCAGGCAGGATCAGCAAGGCGGTGGTTACGGCGATCACGTTTCGACCGCCGCTCAGGGCGATGAAGAAGGAGTTGGGGATACGCAGCGTCGCTCCCACCAGCCCGGCAATCGCCGTAAGGGTGTACAGTTGCTCCTTGGTGAAAGGAAAGCCGAGGTTCTGCATCTGGACGATGATGATGGACCAGTACAACCACACCGCAAACGCGCACAACAGCGCGGGGATGGAAATCCACAGGTTGCGGTTGGCGTGCTTCTTTCCCGCCTCGTTCCAAAACTGTTCGTCTTCCGGGTCCCAATGGGAAATTCTGGTCATTTATTTATCTCCGGGCATTTGTTCCAAAGGATCGGCAGCGACTTTTTCTTCGAGCTCACGCAACAGTTGCGGTGCCCTGGACTTCATCATTCTGCGCGCAACGAGGTGCAGCCACACCAGGCAGACCGCCGAAAGGACGAAGAAGAACATCCAGCTCGTGGTCCAGATCCCGGTCCAGCGCAGCAGGTAGCCGAAGATCACCGGGCTGATGAAACCTCCAAGACCGCCGACCACGCCCACGATTCCGCCAACGACACCGACGTCCTTGGGAAAGTGTTCCGGAATGAATTTGTACACGGCCGCCTTGCCGATGCCCATCATGATCCCCACGATGAACACCAGGAGCGTGAATATCCACACATTGGCTTGAAAGAATATATGCGTGACACCGCGGGCCAGGAGCTGCTTCTTGTGTACTTTTTCACCTTCTTTCACAACCGGCTCCTGCCAGCCGTTGATCCGTGGAAGCACCAGCATGTTGGGCTCGTTCTGTGTAAGGCTCACCAGGTTCGGGACGTCTTCCTTGTTCTGATACCTGTACGTTTCCCTGTCAACGACGATGGTGTTTGGAGTAACTTCCGTCACCGTGCCCGACTTCAAGGCCATGACGCCCTGGCCGGGGGACTGAATTTCCATGCGGGGAACGATGAGCAGCGCGGAGCTGAAAATACAGGCCCCCAGTACGATGTACATCACCGGGCGCGCGCCGAACTTGTCCGACAACCAGCCGCCGAAAGCCCGGATGACGCCGGAGGGCAAACTGAAAATCGAGGTCATGAAACCGGCCATCGCCACACTCATCGTGTACACGTTCACGTAGTATGGAATCAACCACTGGGCCAGCGCGACGAAACCGCCGAATACCAGGAAGTAGTACAGGCCAAACCGCCATACCCGTGGATACTTCAGGGGTTCCAGCCGTTCCAACAACGTGCGCGTTCTGGTTTCTTCCACCTTTTTCGAGAACGTGGTAAAGTAGAAGACAACGGCCATGACCAGCAGTCCCAGCGCGTACAGCTTCGGCATCATGCGCCAGCTTTCGATCACGGCGCCGTTGTCGGTCAGGTAGTTCAACAACGAGGGCGCACCCAGGGCCGTCAGGGCCGCACCGGCGTTGCCCGCGCCGAATATTCCCAGCGCCGTTCCCTGGTATTTCTTCTCGAACCACACCGACGTGTACGCAATGCCGACCGCAAACGAAGCGCCGCTGATCCCGAAACCCAGGCTCGCGAGCAGGAACTCCTCGTACGTATTGGCCATGCTCAACAGGTACGTCGCCAAGGCGGCGACCAGCATCAGGATGGTGTACACGATGCGACCGCCGTATTTATCGGTAAGCACTCCCACCGGCAGGCGCACAAGGGAACCGGTGAGCACCGGAATACCAATGAGCCATCCGATTTGTGTCTTGCTCCATTCGAATATGCCGTTATCGACCAGGAAGGTCACCAGGACACCGTTCATCATCCACACGGCAAAACATACCGTGAAGGCGATCGTGTTCATGGTCAGAACTATCCTGGCTTTTTTCTTATCGTTCATGTTTCTCTCTTTTGTTGAACTCAATCACGCGAAGATGCATGTATGTATGAAACAATCTCTCGTGGAAAAAAGAACATTGAATTCATGTCGAGGCGTTGTGCAGGTTTTTTCATTTCCGCTTCGCCTTGAACCCGGGGGTACGGATTTTCTTGCGATCCCAGTACCAACGAACCAGCTGCGGCTTGCGCCACAGGTACGGGTTGGGAATTACAAGAACGTGCACCAGGCGGGTGAAGGGAAATAACAATATCAAAAAGTACGCGCTGATGATGTGCAGCTTCACCAACATCGGCATGGGCGTCACAAAAGCAATGTCGGGACTGAACGCGAGCAACGACCAGAAATACGGCGTGATGGAAGCCGCGAACCAGGAACTTCCCCAGCTGTTGAAAATCGCCACGAAAAGCCCCGTGCCTATCTGGAACAACAATATCGAAAGCACCACCCAGTCGGCCGTGCTGGTGACCACCTTGGCGCGGGGGTCGACGAGGCGGCGGATCACGATGTTTACCAGACCCACCAGTGTGAAGATGCCGCCGATGAACGCCGTTACTTCCAGGATGTGCAAACGCAGAGGGTCGCTGTTCCAGAGAAGGACCTGGCGGGGAATGAGAAACCCCAGGAGGTGTCCGAACAGGATGGTCAGTATCCCGTAATGGAACGGCACCAGGCCCCAGAAGTGAATCTTGTTCTCAAGGAATTGCGAGGAGAGGCTCGAATACGTGAATCCACGGCGTGTATATCGCTGAATCGTGACAAGCAAGAAGGTGAAAAGAGCGACATAAGGCAGGACAGCGAACCAGAACAAGTTGAAGTAGTCGAGGATGTTGGTATTCTGAGCCATGTTATTTACCTGACGATTTTAAGAATTCTTGCGAATCATATGATTGTTTTGCCCGCGACAGCGCGCTACCCCGGTTGATGCAATGCCGCGTCGGGCTCGGGGGCATTGTCAACAGGCTGATACTCTTCGTCGAGATAGAGCTGCAACGTCCGCAGAAGCGACTTGAACGGATTTCCCGCTTCGAAATTATCGAGAATGACGTCGAGCGCCGGGCGAAGAAAACGCGCGACGAAAATAGTTGCCTCTTCCTGATCCAGGACCGCAACCAACTTGAGGCAGTGACTGATGTGATCGGGCAGTTCTACCGATTCCGGGATATCGTACTCCGCGAGGGCCTGGCGCATCCTGACCAGGAACTCTCCCCGCTTGTAATCTTCGCCGTAGAGATGCCACCCGATTTCCAGGCAGGTGTTCTTGTTCATGTCGAACGTTCGCGTGAAGAGTTCTTCAACCCCGCCCAATTCCGTCTTCGAAAGGAACTCCTGATATTGCTTGAGAGATTCACTTTTCTCCCCGGCAACGTGACGTTCCCGAAACAAGTCTTCTGCACGGCGTTTATAGTCCCCCGTCGGATACGAAAGCAGGTCGGCGAAAACGTGCAGCGTGTTTGTTCGCTGTTCCATCATCACAGCCCCCGCTTTACTTCTTCCTTGAATCCGAACCCGACGGACTGCTTGTATTCCAGCGGATCCGCTGTCATCTCGATGGCTTCCTCGCGATGGGCCGGAGGAATCACGAAACGGTCTTCAAACGTGCACAGGGACGTGAGTTTATAGATCGCCTCGGCTTCTGCAACGGTACAATCAGCCTCGCGAAGCATGTGCTCCGCATGCTCCATTTCCACGTCGCCCACCGTGACTGCCCTGCGATAGGTACGAATGGCCATCTGCTTTTTCAGCACGTAGCGCACCTTGCTGTTGTTTCCGGCTCCAAAGAGCTTTCCCAGGTACTCGATCGGCGCCCTGGCCTTGTCGAAATCCGGGAAGAGGCCTTCCGTCATGTTCTTCACCGTCTTGCCGTCGAAGCTCGACATGACCGGCAGCATGGGCGGCACGTAGAACAGCATGGGCAGAGTGCGAAACTCGATATGCGGCGGCAGGGCGATCTTCCACTCCTTGACGAATTTATATACCGGTGATTTCTGTGCGGACCGTATCACGTCGTCCTGGATGCCGTTCTCGCGCGCGGCCTTGATGATCGCGGGGTCGTTGGGATCGACGATCAACTCGCGGTGCGCATCGACCAGTTCGTTATCGGGCCTCCCGGCGATTTCATCTATGCGATCGGCATCGTAAAGCAGCACGCCCAGGTAGCGTATGCGTCCCACGCAGGAATGGAAACACGCCGGCGCTTGCCCGGTCTCGATACGCGGAAAGCAGAGAATGCATTTTTCCGATTTGCCCGTGTTCCAGTTGTAGTAGCTCTTCTTGTACGGACAAGCGGCGACGCACGACCGCCAACCGCGGCAGCGCTTCTGGTCGATCAGCACAACGCCGTCCTCGCCGCGCTTGTACAGCGCGCCCGAGGGACAGGATGCCACGCAAGCTGGATTCAGGCAGTGATTACAGATACGCGGAAAGTAGAAAAACACCAGGCGCTCGATGGCGGACAGTTGGGCCCTTTGCTCCGGTGACAGGGCGCTCAGGTTGGGATCGTTCTCGGCGTACACCGGCGATCCGCTCAAGTCGTCATCCCAGTTGGGGCCGGCTTCGATATCGATGTGTTTTCCGGTCACCATGGAAATGGGCCGCGCGGTCGGCTGGTCGTTTCCTTCCGGCGCGTTGAACAGGTCCTCGTACTTGTACGTCCAGGGCTCGTAGTAATCGTCCAGGCCGGGTTGATGGGGATTGTGGAAGAGATTGAAGACAACCCGGCCCTTGCCCGTGGAGCGCAAGCCCAATTTTCCATTCCGTTTTTCCCAGCCGCCCTGGTACTTGTCCTGGTCTTCCCACCTGGTGGGATAACCGGTGCCGGGCTTGGTTTCCACGTTGTTCCACCACATGTACTCGGTGCCCTTGCGGTCGGTCCAGATATTCTTGCACGCGATGCTGCACGTGTGGCAACCGATGCACTTGTCCAGGTGGAAGACCATTGAAACTTGTGACCTGATATCCATTGATTAGCCTTTAATTGTAAATCGTGAAAGAGTCATGCCGTCCTTTACCATTTCAGTTCCGGCAGCTTGCGCACCAGGATGTGCGTGTCGCGGTTCGCTCCGGTCGGCCCCCAGTAATTGAAATGGTAGGTAAACTGTCCGTAGCCGCCGATGAGGAGGTTCGGTTTGAGGCGGGTGCGCGTAAGGCTGTTGTGGCCGCCCGCCCGGCGGTTCCCGCGCAGCGGCGATTTCGGCACCGAGAACGTGCGTTCCGGCGAGTGGTACTGGATGCAAATGCCCCTGGGTATGCGGGCGCTCACGCACGCGCGGGTTACCACCACACCGTGGTCGTTAAACACTTCCACCCAGTCGTTATCCTTGATACCCAGCTCCGCCGCGTCCTTGTCGTTCATCCAGAAGGGTTCGATCCCGCGCGAGAGCGTGGTCATGCGGTGGTTGTCGCCGTACGTGGAATGAATGTGCCATTTCCCGTGGGGCGTGAGGTAATTCAACATCATCGACTTCGCTTCCTCGTCGGTAAAGTTGAGGTCGGCATACTGCGCGGGTGTCGGTTTTGGCTTGTACGTCGGGAGGTGTTCACCAAACTGGATGTATCCCGGGTGATCCAGGTAGAAATGCTGTCGCCCGGTCAGGGTGCGCCAGGGCACCAGTTTTTCCACGTTGTACGTAAACGGCGAATACGCGCGTCCTCCGGTCACCAGGCCGGACCACATGGGACTGTTCACGAAGCGCTGCGGACGGGCTTGCAGGTCGGCGTACGTCGTGCGAATATTCCGCGATTTCTCCACCAGGTCGGCGAGCGGCAGGCCCACCTTTTCTTCCATGTTCTTGTACGAGCGATAGGACAGTTCACCGTTCGTCACGGTCGCAAGGTAGAGGATCGCGTTGCAGACCTCCTCGTCTTCCTCGAGCGAGGGATAGGTCCGTCCTCCCCAGGTCTGGGAAGGAAACGTCGCCAGCATGGAATCGTAGAAATCGTCGATCCGGTAGTGGGTGCCGTGCGCCCCCAGGCCTTTTTCCCTCACGTTCGGCCCGTAGGAGATGTATTGCCGGTACAGGTTCTTGTAATCTCGGTGCACGATCGTCATGCCGGGCATGGTCTTGCCGGGAATCGCCTCGATATCACCACTGAGCCAGTCCCGAATTTGCGGTTGACTGATCTCCGCCGCCGTATCGTGCGCCAGCGGCGTGGCCACGAGGTCCGCCACGGGCTCCGGAAAATGCTTTTCCGACAGCTCGGAAAACTTCCTGGCGATCTGCTTGAATATCTCCCAATCGCTTTTCGACTCCCAGCACGGCGGGACCGCCTTGGAGAGGGGGTGAATGAAGCTGTGCATGTCGGTGGAGTTGAGGTCCGCCTTCTCGTACCACGTGGCGGCGGGAAGCACGATGTCCGAGTACAACGCCGACGTGTCCATGCGGAAGTTCAGGTCGACAACCAGGTCCATTTTCCCGTGCGGGACCTTGTCGTGCCAGGTGACCTCGGTAATAGCTTCTTTGGCAAAATCCGGTTGGGCTATAGCGTTGGTATGCGTGCCCAGGTAGTGCTTCAGGAAATACTCGTGTCCCTTGGCGCTTGACATGAGGGCGTTGCCGCGCCAGATGTACCACACCCGCGGCCAGTTTGCCTCGTTATCGGGGTCTTCCACCGAGAACC
>JALUUP010000059.1 GCA_027021285.1 Bacteroidota bacterium
TGAAGACCGACATTCACACGGTGAGAATGAACGCCCAACTATCTGAAATCCTGGACCTGGTAGCGGAGACGGGAAGCAACCAGTTCTTCGTCGTGGACAAGGACATGAGGCTACAAGGATACATCGCGTTGTCGGACGTACGGAAAATTCTGAAGGATGGAGAAGTGCTCTCGGCGGTCGTTATCGCGCAGGACATCATGCACAGCAACACGGTGGCCGTTACTCCGTCCGACAATCTCGACTACGTGATGAAAATCTTCGGCGAGCAGGGCGTGGACGAGCTCCCGGTGGTGGAATCGCGCGAGAACCTGAAAGTCATCGGAATGGTCACGCAACAGGAGGTTATCGAGACGTATAACCGCCTCATCTACAAACTCGATCTTGCCGACGGGATGGCCAGCGCGGTGTCCCTGGCCCAGCAGACCAAGCGTATAAACCTGTCGGAAGATTACGCCTTGCAGGAAGTGGAAGTACCGTCACAGTTCATCGGGCATAGTATTCAGGAACTGGATATTCGGAAGAAGTACGGTGTCCAGGTGCTGTTGGTGAAGCATCACGATGACGCGCGGGGCACGGAAACCCAGAACTTGATGCCTTCACCGAAGTACGTATTCCAACCCAACGATCGCATGCTCATCAGCGGCTCCATCGAGCACGTGGAGTGGTTCATGAGGATGTGAGGAATCACATCGAGGTCAGAGGGTATAGGGATTGACGAATTGGCGTATCGTTTACGGCTTATTGGAAATAGCAGGAGAGAGCTTTGATCAAGAATCGGACCTCGCGGATAATGTACGATTTGCAAAAACTTATAGGAAGGATTTTTTAGCCCCGCTTTTCTGGTTTACCCTGTTCATTGGTGCTGGCCCCGAACCAGACAACGGATTATGCATACGAGAGGCCCTGGGACTGTGAGCCTGTATTTTCTGCCGGCGAACTCCAACTATACTCATACGCACATATGCATCTCCGCGCATACGCGAACATCGAGATCGACAGATGTGAAATTATAATGCCGTTATCTCAGTCTCACAAACGGTTTGACCACGGTGAAGCCGGGTGTTGCGAGACGGATGAAATACGTTCCGGGAGGAAGATTGTCCGGGTTGAGAACGGAAGAATGATCGCCGGCTATTGAAGTTCCGCTATAAAGAGTTTTTACTACCCTTCCCAGCGTGTTGATCACGTCTAGCGACAGAGGCTCGTTTCTTGCCAGCGAGTACCGGACAACAATCGTCTCGCCCGCGGCGGCGGGATTGGGATGAGGCGGCGCAAGCTCGGCCTCAGCCGGTACTTGGCGCGAGGCAGCTATACCCGTAGGCGTGGTCGAGTAGTTGATGGTAAAGCGGATGACACTGTCGCTGGTTGTAAGGATCAGCCTGGGCCCTTCCATGTGCCAGCGCGCGAAACCATCGCCGGTGACCGAGAACGGCTCGTAGTCGAGGTTGAGTTGCACTTCCGAGAGATCCTTCGCCCGGATTTCTCCGTTGAGTTTCTTCTCGTTACCGTAGATGTAGCAGTCGCCGGGGATGGCCATTTTCAGGAACGGCCTGCCGTTGAAATACAGCTCGGTTCCGTCAACGATGGCGAGCGCGTAATCGCGTGTCGTTCGTGACTGGTCGAAGTACAGGAACGCGGCATCGGTTTTCAGCGAGAACTCCGATGTGTTGATCGTTCTCGAGTGCCGATTCACCTGGCGCATGACGACGCCTGTCCAATCGTCTTTTTCGACGAAAAACATGGCCGAGGGAAACGGCGTCCGGATGGGAATGATTCTCGGCGCCGTTTCGCCGTACGGGTAAAGGACGCTCAGGAAGTGGACGTCACTGCCTCGCGCGTTCGTGTACAGGGCGGTGTGTTCCGCGTACTTGCGGTAAGAGGGAGCGTGCTTGCGTGTCACCGCTTCGTACGTCAGGTCGCCGGTCTGGCCGGTCGCCGTTACGGCCGCAACGAGGCTGCTGCGGCCCGGTGTCCACGTAGCTTGTCGCAAGGTTGTGTTCACTTTGCACGTTCCGTTCGCCACCAGTCCGTTGCCGTGCACCTGGTGCGTGAACGTTCGCACGTCGCTTGCCCGGACATGATCGTCGATGACAAAGAAGGCTTTCCGGGCGAAGAGGACACTGCGCGTGATGTCGGCGCCCTGGTAACTGGTGCGGACGGCGGCCTTGTCGAAATACTCGGAGGACAACGTGTCTTCGATGAAGGCATCGACGCCGAAGAGAAAGCTACCAAAGGAAACGCTGTCGGGTCCCTTGCCATCTACGAGGATGATGTTGTGATTGCTGGAATAGATAAGGCTGTCGCGCTGATCGTAGGCGTAGTATCCCGGTTCGATAGCGAGAAGCTCACCGCCGCGCGCGAGGATGAACGCTGTTTCGTTGGCTTGTTTGTGACCGCCGCCGACGGGCGACTTGTGGGTTCGTGTCCGGCCGTTTTTGCCATTCAGGTAAAGATACGTCGCGTCGCCGCGCCAGGAATCGCGAAAGACAGCTCCCCCGGCTTCAGGCAGAAACACTGTTGACGGGAAGGGCGGGTCCCCGCCTTCTGGTTTGACGCCGGTCGCGATGTACTCGGGTCGAAAATCGTAAGCCCCGGCAAGGAGAGTGGACACGGTCGAGGAGCCCAGGAAATTCCGGTTCGTTTGCATTTTCCACGCGTAATATCCCGGCGAACCGGGAAGCGTGGCCATGATTCCCAGCTCGGGGAAATAGGAATTCATGTACGAGTCGTCGATCGCGGGCAGTCTGCCGTCCGGGAGTTTGATCAACGCTGCCCAGTCATAGAGGAGGCGATAGCGCGTGTCGAACCAGGGGTTTTGTATCGAGACTCCATCGTAGGATTCGATCCAGTTCCCGTTGAAATTTTTCAGTGCAAGGAAGTACGGCAGCGCGGAAATCATGGCATACCGGAAGTAGTACGGGCTCTCCGAGTATCCTGCCAGGGCCTTGTCCGAGCTCTGGTAGTTCCACATCACGTCGTCGATGAACCGGAGAGAGACAGCCGCCCAGGTGCTTGGCTGACGCTGTGGAACGTCTCCCCGGTACGTGTTAAGCGTCACTGCCACGAGACCGAGCGCCGACGCGAGCTTCATGGAGAGATTGTTCTTGATAACGAAAAAATTCTCGAGTTCTTTCACCGCGTTTTCCGCGAAATCCGCGAGCCGCGTTTCAATGTCGGGTTGCGGTTGAACACCGGTTCCGAGAAGGCAATCATAGGCTTGCGCAAGCTGTGCGAATTGAGCCGCTTTCCACTGGTAAACCGTGCTGGGCGAACCAATAACGGGGTCCATGTTCCGCAGGTAGTCAAGCGCCTTTCGGATCAGCGCCGTTTTCGTCTCTTTCGTCATCAATAGGAGGTTGCCGTTCGCGTCGCCAATACCGATATAGACGCAGAAAGCCGCGTCTTTTGCGATTGCGGCCTGCCGGTTCCGGTCGGCGCTTTCAGTAAACGCATTTCGCAAGACGTCCGTGTAGAGCTGTCTCCAGAATTGATCCCGCGTAATGCGCTGGACGATTTCATCCCGTTGGTCGGGCAGCATCAACGCGCGCGGCCTGACGGTAACGTCGGGGTGCCACGCGCCGTCCTGGGCAATCACGACGGTTTGAAAAACGGCGAGGAAGGCTCCCAGGAGGAAAGAAATGAGGGGGAAGGAGGATTGTATTTTGCGGATCATCTATATCTCATCAGAATAATTCAGTTCATCGCATAGTTATCAACTCCACTTATAAAAATAGGAATTCCCCGCATCAGCGAATCGCGTAAAAACATTTTCCCTTGCAATTCCTGCAATCGAAGCACCCCTGAAAGCGCCTTGTTCACCGAACCGTCTTGATCATGATGAAAATTCATGGAATCCTGATCTCGACGCTCATCGGGATTTGACTTCCTGAAAAGAATATATTATCTTATTAATCTACCGCGGGGTGGAGCAATTGGTAGCTCGTCGGGCTCATAACCCGAAGGTTGCAGGTTCAAGTCCTGTCCCCGCTACAAGGAAGGCGCTGAAAGGCGCCTTTTCGCATTGTGAGAGAAGATGGCGACGGTTTACATCATAAAGAGCGTGGAGGGCTACGTGTACGTGGGGTGCACGGAGAACTTGCCGCGCCGGATG
>JALUUP010000060.1 GCA_027021285.1 Bacteroidota bacterium
ACTGAAAAAGTCCTCGCGTAATCCCTGGTCAAACTTGACCTCTTTCAATTCCAGTACGGTCCGGTGTTCATCCTTCATGTTTCGCATCTCCATCTTCCTTCCCACCCAGTATCCATTGATTTCCCGTACGTCGTCCACGGTGAGGATTTTTTGCAGCCTGCCGGTAGTACTGTAGTACTCGATTCGCCGAAAGACATAGTTCGCCTTGTCGGCGAGTAGCACCAGCTTTCCGTAACTGACCTCCGCGCCGGAACGTGGTGTCAACTCCAGGACGTACTGACCTGCTTTTTCCGTCAAAATCCTCGCCGTGTAATCCTGTGCATACGCGCTCTGCGACATGTCTTCGAAACTGAAGTCCGTGCCCATAAAGTCTTCATTCTTTACGGAAGATGCAATGCGGCGCACCTTTCGAAAAGCGGGCAAATAGAGATACAAGCGGTCTTCGGCCAACCGCAGGAAGCTGACACCGCGGACTTCCGACGGGCTCAGGAAACGGACCATTCGCAACTCCGTGCCTTTCTGGTAGATCGCGATCTGGCGCTGCTTTCGCGAACCATCCTTCGTGATCAGAGTCATTTCTTCCAGGGCTTTCATGTCCTTGGCAGCATTGTTCACCGCGTCAATCTTCGCGAGAACGGCATTGCCGTCCTGAGCCGTCGCTGGAAGAATACTTGCATAGAGAATCATGATAACAGTAAGGTTGTGAATAATGTGGTTTTTCATTTCTATGATCCGTTGTTGTTTCATTTCATTCCGTCGAGCGTTGTGCTGCAACCGCGGCGGCGGTTGAAGCTTCCAGGCCGCGTAATCTGGCTTCCTTGAGAAATTTCGGTTGCAACCACAAGAACAGTGCAGGTAAAACGGTCAGGGTGAACACGGCGCTCGCCATTATCGTCAACGCGGTCAGTCCGCCGAAACGCCGGATATGTTGTCCGCCCGCCGCCAGGAGCACCAGGAAACCGACACCCACGGCCAGGGCGTTGACGGTGATCGAAACACCGGTCGTCCCGATGGTGCGCCGCAACGCTTCGAATTCGTTCCCGTCAACTCTCAGCTCTTTGCGGAACCGGGAGACGAAATGGATATCGGTGTCGATGCCCAGGCCGATCGCCACGGAAGCAATCATCGCCGTGAAAGAATCCAACCCGATCCCGAAGTAGCCCATGACGGCAAAATTCAACAGGATGGTAATGGTGATGGGAATGACGGACAGAACCCCGCCAACGAAGGACCGGTGGATGATCGACAAGAGAATAATGACGAACAACAGGCTGGTCAGCAGCGTTTCGACCTGGGTCGGTGTGAGTTCCTCCTCCATGCGTTTCAGCACCGGGGCCAGGCCGGTCTGCTTCACCCGAACGTCAAGCTCTCGTTCCAGGGCGTTGTCGCCTTCCGTCAAAACGTCTTTCGCCGCCGCCGCATCGACGAAGAGCAGGTTTTCATTCGCTTGCCACAACGTACCTTTGATGTCCCGCCGCAGATTGGCATTCCGCCCCGCCTTACCGGGCAGCTTTTCCTCCAAGAGAGCGAGTGCGGGTGTTATCCGCGATTCGCCGAACGCCTGTCGCGCTACTTCCACAAGGGATTCGGCCAGGAAGCGTGCGTCGTCCGTGCGCAGACCCGGAGCGTTCCGTTCAATAATAGAGGCGACGTTCTCCGAATCGAAGGATTGCCCGGCATCAACATCGCGACTTACAGCAAGCCCGATGCGACGCACAACCGCGGCGGGCAATTCAACCTCGGCTTCGGAGCCGCGAAGGTAGCTTGCGACAGCATCGTACACCTTCCGACGAGACGCGCTGTCGATGGCAACGACAAGGGCGCGGTTCACAACCGTACGCAGGTCGTCGTTGTCCATGCTTACACCGTATCTCCGTAAATCCAGCCGCAGGTTGTTCAGCATCTGTTGCTTCTTGATGGATAATACATCGTCGCGCTTTTCCGGCGAGATCTTATTCAGGTCAACAACGGCGATCTTCGAAGGAAGCGCCGCCAGGAAAGCATTGATACTGTCAACGGCGGCTACCAGGGAACCGGTGTGCCATGTGCTCAATTTCGCTTGCAGTAAACCTTCCCTGTCCTCGTTTTCCACCATCTGTTCCATCATGTCCTCGCCCTCGATGAGAAACCACAAGTTCGAGACACCGCGGCGACTTTCCGGAACGATGTAGCGATCATTCATCACGTCATCCATCTCCGCGATAATGCCCGCGATGGACTGCGATCTGCTCACCAGGGGGACCGCGTCCAGGCGGCGCTCGATCACGCGCATCTGTTTCAACGTGGCTGGGTCCTTTATGTCACCGGAGACGAGGATCTGCACGGGCAGGGATCCGCCGAATTTCTTGCGCAGCAACATCTCGGCATGATAAGGTGCGCTGTCTTTTTGCAGGCACAACGACCAATCCACGTCCTTCTGGATTCGCGGAATGGCAAAAACGAAAATAACGACCGACACCGCGGCGCCAATTAATATCGCCGATTTTTGACGATAGACGAACGTGCTGAAACCGAGCAGGAAGCGGCTCGGCTTCGCGGCACGGATCCTCGGGGATTTCATTGTGACACCAAAAGACAACAGCGCGGGCAACAGCGTCAGGGTGATGACCAGAGCCAGCAACACGCCGAGCGCCGCCAGCAATCCGAATTGCTTGATAACGGAAAAATCCGACACAACCAGGGAGGCGAATCCTACCATGGTAGTAATCGTGGTCAACACGATCGGTTTCCCCATGTCCTGGAAAACAAGGCGGGATGCTTCGCGCGCGTTTTCGCCGGTACGCCTGCGCTCAAAATATCGTTTGAGAAGATGAATGCCGTCGGCGCTGCCCAGCGCCAGCAACAGGACGGGGATGATGCCCGTAAGCAGGTCAAAATTGTATCCAAAGACGCCCATCAATCCTACCAACCAGATGTCGCTGATCAACACGACCAGCAACGGGAAGACGATGCCCGCCCAGTGCCGGAAGCCGATGAAAAGAATCAGGACCAGCACGAACACCATCAACGGAACGAGAACATACAGGTTGTTGGTGATGAGCAATGTCATGTTGAAAATGAGAAAGGGCATACCGCCGTAGTAAACGCGTGTATCGGCGGGAAGCGCGTCGGGCGGCGCAACGGCGTCGGTGACCTCTTTGATGCGCAACGATATGGCGAACCGGCTGATCGCGTCCTTGCCCCCGCCGGCAAACCGCAGAACGATTGCCGTCGTAGCGCCGTCATCCGAGACAAGGTTTCCTTCATAGCGATCGTTCTGCATGACGTAGGTCCGGAGCGCCTGCATTTCTTCCGGCGTCCGCGGGATTTTGCCCCGGTCAAGCAGTTTGCCGACTTCGAAACCAAAATCGGTCTTCCGAAAATCCGTGACGTTGACCAGACTCGTGACGTAAGCGATACCTTCCACGTCCTGGTAGGCCGCAGTTAATTTCCTGACCAGCTCGAGGTTTTCTTTCGTGAAGATATCTTTTCCGGACACCAGCACAATTCCCACGGAGCTTCCACCGAAAACATCGCCGATGCGGTTGTATTCCTTGACGAGAGGATCATCCTGGCGCAGGTAGGTCGAAAAATCGGCGTTGAGACCTACGTTCATTGCCTGCCACGCAAGAAGGAGCGTAACCAGGACAACGCTTGCGATAACATACCATCGACGCCGGATTACGAAATCAGCCAAACGCAACATCGCCGCTTTCCGCATGTCATTCATCGTGAGACCTCGCCGATGACAGCGTTCACGCGACGCAACGTCTTCCGGTCTGACCCGGCACCCTGATATTGTCTGCTTTGCGCATCCATGGCTGGTATTGGTTTAACTGACCCTCTTCGAGTAATGAGCATGAAAGCAACCGGTCGGATAAAAGTTCGCGTAGTATTACGCCGGTTTCCTTTTACATGGAAAGAAAGGGTCAAGAAACATGCCAGCTATATTTTGCGCTCGAGAAATGCCTGCCTGTACCGCGCTCGCTCTATGTGGGGAGTGCAATGAATTGCACTAAACCTTCCCTTTCCGTCGCAATTCGGCCTGTTCCGTCGATAATCTTCCCGAACCTGACACGCGCTTTTAACATCGGATGTGGGGGGCGCTTTTTACTTTCGGACCCAAC
>JALUUP010000061.1 GCA_027021285.1 Bacteroidota bacterium
CCACTCCTCTGTGCATACGCACTCGTTCCAACAACCTATCGACGCACTGGTCCTTTTCATCTTCCACCTCGGGCAGCAGCAGCGGGATGTCTAAATGCAAGGTTTTTTCAGAGGAACCTGTTTGATCGTCTTTCATCGTGTTTTGACCACCGGTTTTTGTTGTCAAGAAAACGGTCAAGCAATCCAAAGGCCTACGACACGCTTTTCGTTCCGGCATTTCTCCAGGACTTGCTCTTCCCGTCCCCGGACGCCGGCTGCCGAACGCTCAAATCGCTTTTTCTCCTTCTTCGCCCGTGCGAATGCTCTTCGCCCGCAAGATCTGTGTGACAAAGATCTTTCCGTCGCCCCGCCGCCCCGTATGGGCGTTCTTATAGATACAGTCAACGATCTTGTCCACGTCCTCGTCGGGACAAACGATCTCGATCTTTATCTTCGGCGTAAATTCCACGACGTAGTGCTGGTAGTAGTGGGGAAAGCTCTCGTCCTTTTCGCGGCCGAAGCCCCGCACGTCGCAAATTGAAATCCCGTGGATGTGAAGCTTCTTGAGGGCCGCTTCCACCTTGTCCAGCATGAACGGTTGAATGTACGCCTTGATTTCCAGCATGTCGTCACCTCCTTTGTAAAACGATGTTGAACCTATGAAGACTCGTGCTTATTCAAAGCGAGCCGGACACCCGTCGTTTCCGAAAATAACCCACGAATACTTCATTCTTCGATGAATTTGGCATTCACCTAGAATTCCACCCTCCGTTTCTCGAACCAGCCGTACAAGGCGGGCAGGACGAACAACGTCAGCAGGGTGGAAGAAACCAACCCGCCGATGACGACGGTCGCCAGCGGACGCTGAACTTCCGAGCCGGTGCCCGTGGAAAACAGCAAGGGAATCAATCCCAGGCTGGCCACGAGGGCGGTCATCAGTACCGGGCGCAAACGCAACCTGGCGCCGGTGACGACCGCGTCGTGCAAATCCAGGCCCTCGTCCCGAAGCTGGTTGAAATAGGAAACCATCACGACGCCGTTCAGGACAGCGACCCCGAACAACGCGATGAATCCCACCGACGCGGGGACACTCAGGTAAAGTCCCGAAAGATACAACGCCAGGATGCCGCCGATCAGCGCAAAAGGCACGTTCATGATGATCAAGAACGCATTTCGCACTGAATTGAAGGTCGAAAACAACATGATAAATATCAACAGTATCGTCAGCGGAACGATGAGCGCCAGCCTGGCCATTGCCCGTTGCTGGTTCTCGAATTGCCCGCCGAACGTGATATAGTACCCCGGCGGCAAGGCGACTTCCTCGGCAATTCGCTTCTGCGCCTCGGCAACGAATCCACCCATGTCCCGGCCTTCAACGTTGCATTGGATGGAAATACGCCGCTGACTGTTATCGCGACTGATCTGTTTCGGTCCGACTATCAAGCGTACATCGGCGACCTGGATGAGCGGAATACGTCCCCCGTCCGGTGTCGATATCAGGATGTTCTTGATCTTTTCAACGTCGTCACGAAACGGTTTCTTGTAACGCACAAAGATGTCGAATCGTTTTTGACCCTTGAATACCTGTCCGACGGTAGAACCGCCGATGGCCGTTTCGATGACTTCCTGCACCTCGTCCACGTTCATGCCCATCCTGGCGATCCGGTCGCGGTTTACCTCGATCTGCACCTGCGGCTTCCCCGTGATCTGTTCGAGCTGTACATCCGCTGCGCCGGGAATGGAGGATACAACGGACTGGATTTCCGCTCCTTTTCGTGTCAGGACATCCAGGTCTTCCCCGAAAAGCTTTATGGCCAGTTGCGCCTTCACGCCGCTCAGCAATTCGTCCACGCGCATCTGGATCGGTTGCGTGAAGTTCAGCAGAACGCCGGGGAACTGGCTCAGCTTCCTGCGCATCTTGTCAACGAGCTCGGTTTTGCTCCCGACCGTCCACTCATCCTCCGGTTTAAGAATAATGTAGATTTCCGAATTATTGACCGGTTCGGGATCGCCGCCAACTTCCGCGCGTCCTACCCGCGATATCACGTATTCCACTTCCGGGAAGGCCATCAACAGCGGTTCCATTTCCTGGGATATCTCGGCCGCCTGTTGCAACGACGTGCTCGGCGCAAACGTGACACGAACCGAAAGCGTCCCTTCGTCCAGGATCGGCACGAATTCCGTCCCCAGGAACGGCACGAGAGCGAGGCTGCCGATCAGCAGGAGCACGGCGACTACCGTGACCTGTACGCGTCGCTTCAAGACCTTTTCCAGGAGCGGTATGTACACCGATTGCAGGAAACGGATGAGAACGTTTTTCTTTTCCTTGAATCCCTTGCTGAAGAAAAACGTGCACAGAACCGGCACGAACGTCAAGGACATGACGAGCGAGCCCAGCATGGCGAAGCTGATCGTAAACGCCATCGGACTGAACAGCTTTCCCTCGACGTCCTGGAGCGTGAACAACGGCAGAAAGACAATAATGATGATGGAAATGGCAAACACGATGGGGCGGCCGACTTCCCGGGCCGCCTGGAGGATCACGGGAATCGTTTTCCCGCCTTCGACGCTCCGCTCGCTCAGGTGCCGAACGATGTTTTCCACCATCACGATCGAGCCGTCCACCATCATGCCGATACCGATGGCCAATCCTCCCAGGGACATCAGGTTTGCCGACATGTCCATGTAGTACATAAGAATGAAGGCCGTCAAGGCGGCGATGGGCAACGTGATCGTTACGATAAACGCGCTGCGCAGGTCGCCCAGAAACAGGAGCAGGATCACAACAACGAGAATCCCACCTTCCAACAGCGCATCCTTTACCGTATCCGTCGCTTTCTTTACCAGGTCCGCCTGGTCGTAGTACGGAATCACCTGGACGCCTTCCGGGAGCATGGCATTGATCTGCTCGACTTTCTTCTTGACATTTTCTATGACAGTCGACGTATTCTCACCCAGCAATTTCAAGACGATTCCGGATACGACTTCCCCCCTGTTATTCATCGATACCAGGCCGCGGCGGATTTCCGGACCGAAAGTGACCTCGGCAATATCGCGGATGAAAACAGGGATGTCGTTCCTGCGCACGACCTTGATGTTCTCGATATCTTTCAGCGACGATACCCAGCCCAGCCCCCTGATCAGGTATTCCTCGGAATGCCGCACGATGAAGTTACCGCCGACGTTCCTGTTGTTCGACTTCACGACATCCAGGACCTCGTCGAGAGTGATATCGTATTTCTGCATCAGTACGGGGTCGAGCCGTATCTGGTATTGTTTTACTTCTCCACCGAAACTGAGCACACCCGTCACCCCGGAGACGGTACGTAACTGGAACTTGACGATCCAATCCTGGATTTCCCGCAGCTCCATCAGCGAATAGCCCCTGCCCTCCAGGTAGTACTGGTACACTTGTCCCAGGCCGGAGGTGATCGGGCCCAGCTCCGGGTCTCCCAGCCCTTCCGGGATATCGCCTCTCGCCTGTTGCAGTCGCTCGAACACCAGCTGCCGGGCGAAATAAATGTTTACGTTATCTTCGAAATACACGGATACTACGGACAGGCCGAAACTCGAGATGGATTTCACTTCGCGTATATCGGGCAGCCCGTTCATCGCCACCTCGATCGGATACGTGATCAGTTTTTCCACCTCTTCCGGGGCGAGCCCCTTGGCCTCGGTAAACACCTGGACTAGAACGGGGGAAACATCCGGAAACGCATCGATTGATATTTTTTTCAGAGAAATAAAACCGACTACGATCAACAGGAACGTGAAGACGATAACCAACAGCCGTTGTCGAGCGGCAAAATCGATGATCTTTTTAATCATGCTCGCTTCTCCTTACAATGTTCGCGGCCGGAACAGCGCTTTCCACGACCCGATAGGAACCAATACCCGCATCCCGCTGCAATTGTCAGTCGCCTCCACCTTCCCCAAATGACCCCTTCTCCATCTCCGATTTCACAAGAAACGCCTTTCGCAGGACAACCTGGTCCGTGCTCCCGAGACCTTCCTTGATCACCACGAGGCTGTCCATCTTCTCCCCGATGGTCACATCGCGCCGCACAAACGTCGTCGAGTCTGCGTGGATGAAAACAAAGTACTCCGAGCCGTCGAACTGAACGGCTTCTTCGGGAAGGACCATGACGGAATCCGGCGTGGTGTATTCGAACGTGACTGTCGTGAACATGTTCGGTATCAGCTCCGCTTTCCCTTTTTCGATTTTTATGAAGACTTTGAACGTGCGGGACTCCGGCTGGAGTTCCTTGTTGACCTTGATAACCTTGCCCTTATAGTTCTTTCCCGGCAGGGCGGTAGCCGTGATCGTCACCGGCTGACCGATTTTCAAGTGACTGTAGTCTTTTTCATAGACCCCGGCTTCCACCCAGATGCGCGTGTTGTCGATCACCTTCATGATATCCGTATCCGGTTGAATGAGTTGCCCCAATTCGATATTGCGCTCGGTGACATACCCGCTAATGGGGCTCTTGACCAACAGGATACCCCGCCGATGTTCTTTCGTGCTGAACATGGTTTCCACGTCCTCGTCGCTGAAACCGAGCGAATGCAATTTGCGGTCGGCGGCGGCTTTCAATTCGGCCGCGGCTCTTTCATATTTCGCCTTGGCGGTTATCAGGTCTTTCTCCGCCTTGATATCTTCCGCGCGCAGGGCCTTGATTCGCTCGTAGTTTGCTTTCTGGGCGTTGTACTCGGCCTTGGCGCGAATATAATCGGCGGTGATATTCGCGATTTCCAGGCTCTCCAATTCGAAGAGGGGATCGCCTTGTTTTACGTAATCTCCTATTTGAACATAGATCTTGCGCACCCGTCCGGTCACCAGGCTGTTCAGGTGGGCCACGTAGTCGGGATTGACGACCACCTTGCCCTGGGCTATGAACTTTTGCTTTAAAATCACGTGCATCGGCTGCCCGATCGTAAGACCGATGTTCTTGACTACTTCCGGCGACAAGACAACCTGGTCACCGTGTTTTTTGTCCTTTAGTTCCATATCCGTTTTACCCGCACCCGTCTTTTCACAACCCGGGATGAGGAGCCCAACCGCGGCCACCGCGGTTGCTGCCAGGATCAACACGACAAAAGATTTCACTCTCATAGTTCCATTCCCACTAGTTTCGTTAAGTGCGCTTTTTCGATCTGATAGTTGACCAGCGAACGCAGGTAACCCTCCCTCGTAAAAATCAGGGTCTGTTGGGCGTCGATGAATTGCAGGTAACCGATTTCACCAACGGCATAACTCTTCCGGGCAATGCGAAACACTTCTTCAGCTTCGTTCAACAAGCTGCTTTGGTACAGCCTGACCTCGTTGGCTGCTTTCTCGAAGTTCGCCACCGCCTGGTCGAGGTCCTTTTGTAACCGCAAGTCCTCGGCGGACACGAAGTACTCTGCAATCGCCAGTTGGGCTTCTTTCTGTTGAATTCGTCCCTTTTGTCCAAAGAACCACAGGGGAAAAGAAAGACCGATTCCTCCGCCCCAGTAATTCGTCCTCTCGATTTCCTGGTTGTAGTAGATCAGCGAGATCTGGGGGAGAAAACCTCCGTACGCGAGCCGGTTCGCATTCAACGCCTCCTGCCGGACAGCCAACGCCGCTTTTAGTGCCGGATGACCTGCAAGCCGTTTCTGTAATTCCTCGTAGGAATAATCTTCCGGCGACTCGGGGATCGTATCGGTCAGATCGATCACATGCGGATCATCCGCTCCAAGTCCCAACACCTGGCGAAATTTCGAGACAGCGGCGTCAAGGTCCTTCTGCACGCTGTTCAATCTCTTTTGTGCTTCGCCGAGGTTGACCTTTGCCTTCAACATGGTCAGCCTGTCGCTCTCCCCCAGCTCATGGCTGCGCTTTGCGCGCGTGTAGAAATCTTCCGAGAGTTCCACGTTTTTCTTCGCCAGTGTCACCAATTCCTTTTGAAGCAGTACGTTGAAATAGGAAACCTTCACCTGGAAAATCAACTCGCGTTTCATTTCTTCAAGCCGGAATTCCTCGCTGCGGATCCTTGCATTCAACATCTTGTGCCGGAAGTAGTAATTGCTGGGAAAATCGACGACCTGCGTGATATACACGCGTCGCTCCCCGTACTGCGAGTATGGACGCCCCACCGGGATCTGCTCCGACTCCACGCCGATTTCCGGGTTCTCCGGAACCATTTCGACCCAGTACTTCCCCTTTTGCGCCTCGACTCTTTTCACCTGAAGCTGATAGAGCGGACTCTTTTGCAAGGCAAGGTTCTTTGCTTCTTCCAGGGAAAGGGCATACTTCTGCTGGGAGAATCCGGTGCTCACGATCATGCTCAGAACGAGACCGAATAGTAAAACTCGTTTCATCCTTCCGTACTCCTCTTCAATGATACGTTCTTTCCACCGCGTGTGAATCGACGGGAAAACGCTCGGGCCGCGAGCAGATAGAGAATTCGCCCCGGTCGAGAGCCATCTGGGGCCGGTGCGCAAGAGGTGCAAGAGCAGGAGAACTCCTTGGAGTACATCATGGCTGGTCGGCGGAATGTCGTGTATGTCATTGCTATCGATTCATCGCGCAGGATTTCCTCTGTCATGGAATCTATCAAAATTCTTTTATTCTGCGTCGATTATTTTCGGCTCGACGAGCGCCACGTGTCGGTGATGCTACATCAAACCGCTTCCTCGCCGCGCTCACCGGTGCTGATGCGGATGGCGTCTTCGCAACCGGTGATGTAGATCTTCCCATCCCCTTTCAGGCCCGTATGCGCCTTTTCAAGCATCGTCGAAACAACCTTCTCGACCATGCCGTCGACACAGAAAACTTCGATCTTGACATGCTTGATGAAGTCGTACAGGTCCACTTCAACCGGTCGAGGTTCATCACCGCAAAAACCTCTGCCGCACCCACGCACATCCAGGATGGTCATGCCGCTCAAACCTTCGATTTCCCGTAACGCCATCGTGACACTGTTCAGCTTGTGCGGTTTGATGTAGGCAATGATATGTTTCATGGAAGACTCCTTCTCTCTTGTGCTTATATTCGTAGTAATGGATTATCCGATGAATACTCTTTCGAGAAAACGGATGCCCGACTACGGCTTCGTGGCGATATGCCGGTGGTTCCAGGAATCGAGCATCCTTTTTCGTTTTGCCGGGAGCAGTGTCTGAACATTACTGACTCTTCTTAATCCAGTCTTCTCTCCACCCTGAGATCTATTGCAAACCACTTGTAGATGGCCGGAATGACAAGCAGCGTCAGAATGGTGGAGGTCACCAGGCCGCCGATGACTACCGTGGCCAGTGGTCGCTGCACTTCCGAACCGGTCCCGGTGGAAAAGAGCAACGGTATCAATCCCAGGGCCGTCGTGAGCGCGGTCATCAAGACCGGGCGAAGGCGGAGCGTGGCGCCTTTCACCGACGTCTCGTCCATGGGCACACCGTCCTTCAACAACTGGTTTAGATAGGTTACCAGCACCATGCCGTTTTCCAGCGCAATACCGAACAAGGCAATGAACCCAACCGACGAAGGCACGGAGAGATTCTGCCCGGAGATCCAGAGAGCCACCACCCCCCCGACCAGTGCCAGGGGAATATTAAGCAGGATCAGCAGGGTGTTTTTCAGGGAATTGAAACTGGAAAACAGGAGCAGGAAGATAATCAACAAGGTGATGGGAACAACCACCATCAACCGCTTGTTGGCTTCCTGCTGCAAGCGGAACTGTCCTCCCCAGGTGACGAGATAACCCGGAGGAAGGGCCACGTTTTCGGCAATGGCCTTTTGCCCGTCCGCCACGAACGAACCGATATCGCGATCGACCACGTTGCTCTGGATGGTGATAAAACGCTGGCTGTTCTCGCGGGTGATTTGCCGCGGTCCCACGACCTCTTCGATGCTGGCCAGTTGCGAGAGAGGGACCTTGATGCCGCCGGGCACCGAAACCAGGATCTCCCGCACCGCTTCGATGTTGCTGCGGAACTCCGGATCGTACCGCACCAGGATGTCGAAACGGCGTACGCCTTCGAATATCTGTCCTGCCGTCTCTCCGCCGATGGCGGCGCGCACGACATGCTGCACGTCCTCCACATTGAGACCGTAGCGGGCGATGGCGTGTCGATCCACCTTGATCAGCAATTGAGGGGTTCCGCTTATCTGGTCCGCCTGAACGTCAGCGGCGCCGGGCACCTGGTTGATCACTTTCACGATCTCGTCCGCCTTTTCTTTCAGGACATCGAGGTCGTCGCCGAACAGCTTGATCGCCAGCTCCGCCCGAACCCCCTCCAGGAGTTCGTCCACCGTCATTTGGATGGGCTGAGTGAAATTCTCGAGAACGCCGGGAATATTGCCAACCGCATCGCGGATCACCTTTTCCAGGTCCTGCTGTGTCCTGGCGGTACGCCACTCTTCCCGCGGTTTCAACAGTATGTACATTTCCCCGCTGTTGATGGGATCTGTATGCGCGCCGACCTCACCGCGCCCGATGCGGGTCACCGTTCCGGTCACCTCCGGGATTTTCATCAACCGACGCTCGACGATCTGCGTGATACGCGTGCTCTCGTTGAGCGAGATAGACGGTGCCATGGTCAGCCTCAAAACGATCGTGCCTTCCTGGAGAGTCGGGGTGAACTCGGAACCCAGCCTCGGGAACACGAGGGCGCCGATCAGGATGAGAACCACGGCCAGAGCCACCGCCATGTACCGACGCTTGACGAAGAATGTTACAACCGGGACGTAAACTTTCTGGAGAAGACGGATAACGATGTTCTCTTTGCTTTCCGCGTTCTCATTCCCCGCGTTCCCGGATTTTAATCGCTTGGACTTGGGCCGGCGCATGAGAAGATCGGCGAACACCGGCGCAAGGAAGATGGCGAAGATAAGAGAGCCCAGCATCGCCAGGGATACGGTAAATGCCAGCGGTTTGAAGGTCTTGCCTTCCACTCCCTGCAAGGTAAAGAGCGGCAGGAAGACGACGATAATGATGAAAATGGCGAACAGTATCGGACGCGCTACTTCGATGCAGGCACGGGCCACGATGTGGATGCGCGGCTCGCCGGGTTTCGACTTGCGCAGCAGGCGGTCCACGTTTTCCACCATGACGATCGTGCCGTCCACCATCATGCCTATGGCGATTGCCAGTCCTCCAAACGACATCAGGTTTACCGAGATGCCGAAGTACCGCATTCCGATCATGGCAAAGAGAATGGAGAACGGAATGGAAATCGCCACCACGAGGCTCGGCCGGAAGGAACCCATGAAAATCAGGAGAATGAGAGCGACCAGGAAAATGCCCTGCATCAGGGCGTCCGTCACGGTTTGAACGCTCGCCTCCACCAGGGATTTCTGCTGGTAGTACGGGACAATCTTGATGCCGGGCGGCAGCATCTTGTTGATCTCGTCCAGTTTCTTCTCGACGCTGCTGATGACCGTGGACGAGTTGCTGCCATACAGCTTGATCACCATGCCAGCCACAACTTCCTCGATGCCGTTGCGGGTCTGCACGCCGCGGCGCACGGCGCCGCCGATCTTGACATCCGCGAGCTCTTTCAGAAAAATCGGGATACCGTCTTCGGCCTTGATGATGATGCTTTCGATGTCCTCGATATTCTTGGCCAGGCCCACGGACCGAACGATGAATTCCTCAGAATTCTTTTCAATGAATTGCGCGCCCACGTTCAGGTTGTTCGCCTTGATGCGGTCGATTACTTCGTTGATTGTAACATTATAACGGAGGAGGGCATCCGGATTGATAACCACGTGGTATTGCTTTTCCCAGCCCCCGATTCCCAGGACTTCCGTGACCCCCGGTACGGTCTGCAACTGGTACTTGATGAGCCAATCTTGTATCGTTCGCAGTTCGGTGAGGGAGTACTGCCCGGTGGTATCGTCCAGGTAGTAAAACAACACCAGGCCCATGCCGGTGGAAATAGGTCCCATCCTCGGATCACCGAAGCCCTCGGGAATCTGCTCGCGCGCTTCCTGCAAGCGCTCGTTGACCAACTGGCGGGCAAAGTAGATATCCGTTCCATCTTCAAAATAAATATTGACAACCGAGAGGCCGAAATTCGAGATTGACCGGATTTTTTCCAGCTGTGGCAGCCCGTTCATGGCAACTTCGACGGGAAACGTCACGTACTTTTCAATTTCTTCCGGCGCCAGACCCTCCGTCTCGGTAAAGACCTGCACCAGCGACGGCGACACGTCCGGAAATGCGTCGATAGGGAGCTGACGGTAGCTGAACCAACCACCGGCCAGGGTCAGCAGCCCCAGTACGAGCATGAGTAATTTATTTGTTAAAACGAACTTGATGATCTTCTGCATACGTTCTAAACTCCAGTAATCTTATTGGAAAGTTGCGGCTGGAAACATTCCTGTTTCAGGTTCCATCACCATCAATTTCCTGTTTCAGACTCTTCCAGGATAACACGCAGGTTGCGTCTTCACCATAATATAACCTAGTGTCCATGGCCACCTCCGAACGCCTTCTTCTGTAATTCGGACCGGATTGTAAACCCACCCTTCGCCACGTATTCCTGCCCCTTCCGCAACCCGGCGATGATCTCTACCTTTTCGGCGTTCCTTCGTCCAATAACAACAGGTTGAGGCCGAAAGCCTTCCGGAGTTTGTACAAATACCACCGTCTGGTTTTCAAACGTCTCCAGGGCGGTCTTGGGAACCAGGACGTCAACGTTCGCCCGCTCTTTCACCACCTCGGCCCTGACGAACAATCCCGGGCGCCAGCGGCCATCCGGATTGGATATGACCACGCGCGCCAGGGCCGTCCGCGTGTCTTCTTCGACCACCGGGCTGATGTACGATATTCTGCCCACCGCGCGGGGCATTTCAGGCCCGGCGGTAATAACGGCTTCCTGGCCCACCCGGATGTACTGCAGGTCTTTTTGATAAATGTTCAAATTCGCCCATACGTGGCTCAGGTCGGCGACGACGAAAGCATGGGTCGCGTCATTGATGACCTCCCCGAGCGACAAGTGCATTTCGATCACCGTGCCGTCGGCCAGCGACTTTACCTCGTACGGAACCAGGCTTTCATTGCTTTCGATAATAGCCAGGACCTCGTCCTTCTTGACCTTGTCGCCGATCTTCTTTCGCACTTCCTTCACGATGCCGGGAAACCGCGGAATAATGTGCGCCAACCGGTCGGGGTCGATAACGATTTCCCCCGTGAGATCCACGTGGACTTTGAGTTGCCCGGGACCTGCAGTTGCCAGTTCGATACCGAATTCCTTCAATTCATCCGGTGATAGCTGCACGACTTCGTCTTCTTCGTGCCCGTTTTCATCGTGCCCTTCCTCTTCGTGGCCGGGATTCCCGACGCGTGTTTTCTCATTGTCTCCCGATTGATCAGAACATCCCTGTATCGACACCGCCGAAAATAGCAGCAGAATGACCAGCATGTTGAAAAAGACGATTTTCAGTTTCTCGTTCATGTTGTGCTTCCTCTTCAATAATGGTTCTATAGTAATCACGATGCGTTGCTCACTTCACGTCGGTCAAACGGCGTCCGATTATTCTCTCGATATCCGCGGCGGTTTTATGGAAATCTGTCAGGGCTTGTAAATACCTTCCTCGGACCTCGAACAACGTCCGCTGGGCGTCGAGCACATCGAGCGCCGTGAATTTACCCAACAGGTAGCCTTTGTTGATGATCTCGAAAGCATTGCGGGCGTCGGGGATGATGTTTTCCTTCAGCGTACGGGCTTCGTTATAGAGAACGGACAGCATCTGGTATTGCCCGGCCAATCTTGATCTCATCATCGTTTCCATTGCCCGGCTCTGGCTCCGGGTTTGTTTCAACCGGTATTCCGCCTCAAGAACGGCACCCTGGTTTCGATTGAAGATCGGGATGGGAATGGATAAACCAAGGATGAACGCATTATCCGTGGTTTCGTTCAGGCGTCGATAGCCCCCGATGATCGTCGGATCGGGAATGCGCCGTGCTTTTTCCAATTCCAGCATTGCCCGTCGTCGCTCCATCTCCGCCACCCACAAGGCGATCTCAGGATTCTCGTAAATGAACGATTCCATTTTCTCAAACGACGGGATGGAAGACGGAACATCCAAAACTCCAACAACGCGTTTGAATTCCGGCTCCGAGCTGCCCCACGTTGCCGCCAGGCGCTGACGCGCGGCGAGCAGAATGCGGCGCGACCGCTCCAGCTCGACGGTTGCGACCGACAGTTCGACTTTCGCCCGTGATGCCTCGGCAAGTGAAACTTTTCCCGCTTTCACCCGGCGTTCAATCGTCTGGACGAACTTTTCAGCCAATGCCAGTAATTCCTTGTTTACCTCCACGCGGGTCTGCGCAGCGACAACTTCGGTAAAAGCCTTGACGACCTCCGCAAAAACATCCAGCCTCTTGGCTTCATAGCCCCAGGCCGCCAGGTTGCTTTCCAGTGTGGCAACCCGCGTGCGCTTCGAACGCTTTCCCGCCAGTTCAATCAACTGGTTCACCTGGAGCGTGGTTTCAGTACGGTTGAGTCCGCCATAGTCCCCGGTGCCGCCGAGGTTTTCCACTTCGAGCCCGATCTCGGGATTCGGCCAAAGGGACGCCTGCAAGGCCAAGGCTTCCCGCGCCCGGATTTCCCATGAGTACGCGGATAATCCCGGATTTCGAAGTAAGGCCAGCGACAACGCCTGCTGGAGCGACAGCTCTTCGACGCGACTCACTCCACGGGACACAGCCGTATCAGCCTCGGACGGTATTTTCGCTGCTGTTGCCGTCTTGTAATCTCGACCTAACGGCCGCGGTTCAGGATATTCCAACGGGGGACGATACGCGGTACAACCTCCGAATAGAAATATTGCCAATCCTGTCGCCACGATGAATCGTGAAAACATATATTCCTCCTATGTAAATAAACTTGTGCAACCCCGGTCTTACATTGCCCGGAACTGCGCGACGATGGACAGTACGTTGTCACTATCTCAACACCCCTGACCAGGGACGGCGCACGATGCATAAAGCCCCCGACCATTCCACGTGATCATTTCATTCGTACTCCGCGTTACCTGCGTTTCTTTTCATGGTCGGACGACAACGCGAACCGCGCGTGTCGTACACCAATTCCTCCTGCGAGCCCGAACGGAACTCTCGTTGCAGGGGAAACGGAGGGATACGTCGAACGACTGAAGAAGCTTATTAGATAGTCGGAGGGTGATCGATACTGTTGATCGAGGAAAAATCGTACGAGGAAGATTCGACGGTTACAAGCGAGAGCACCGCGATCTGCGCATCATACAAGGGAAGGTCTGGACAATCGAAAAGGAGATGGCAGATACAGGGACAATCGTAATCTCCTCCCTGATGGGATCTTGAATCGGGTGTGGAGTGCGGAGAGCCTGCGTCACTGTGAACAGCAACGTGGCTTTCCACCTTGCCGACATCCTGACCGCTTTCATCATTACACAACGCCAGGTCCGATACCTGCCCGAAAAGCAGGACCAACACCAGGAATCGTATATATGTATTAAGTCGTGAATTCTTCATCTACAAAAACGCACTGTTTCAGTAATAGTACAGTGCGGCTTTTAATGTAGGAATATTTCCGCGGGCAACCAAGGTACATATCTGTACCCACGGAACTGCGTGCGTTCTCATCGGTTCGCGGTTCAGGTACTTTCTTTACAATGACCGGAAGAACTCCAAGACGACACGGTTCACATCGAGGCCCATGTTGTCGCAGGCGTTCGCCCACCTGCGCCCCGGTTTCTGCGAGAACCAGGAATGAGTTTTCGTGCCGCCGGCGCACGGAGTAATCCGCCGGGTCTCCCCCCTGCCGGTGGTTACTCCTCCTGCTCCTTGAACTCACCCAGGGTGCGGGTGAAAACATACATGACGATGATGCCGAGAATCAGGTTGCCTGCCAGAACATACCAGACGTACTCCGGGTTGCCCTGGTCGCGGAAGTACCCGTAAAGCGTGGTGTACGTCACACCGCTGAGAGCGCCGCCGAGACCCACGGCAAGGAAGTTCGATCCCATGTAGAGACCGGCTTTTTCCTTGGGTGCAATCCACGTGATGTATTCCTGGATGCGCGGAGATGATATCATTTCACCGACCGCGAACAGGAAAATACCGAGAAACACCCAGCTCGGCGAAGCAGTATAGGCGAATCCAAGTACGATGATTCCGGCGGCGGCCACACCCAATCCAAACAGGTACGACGGTATGGCCTGGAACTTCTCGAAAATGCGGGAAACGAACACCTGGAGGATCATGATGATGAAACCCGTATGGGAAATGGTCTCTCCCAGGATTCGGTGTACACCCTGTTCATCCGTGTAAGAAAAGATGCTCGTGAACCCGGTTCCCAAAACGCCCTGTACGCTCTGGTAGAGCGCCGCCGTGTCCAGGTTGCGGTCGATATAGACGGCCAGCAGGTTGAAAAAGGCCCAGAACGGGAGCCAGAAGAACAGCCCCAGCTGGACGAGGAACGCGGCGAACTTGATGTCGGAGAGAGCCGTCCACATGTCGCGAAACTTCTGCTTCAAAGTCGTGCCTTCCATCTCCCGTTCCGGTTCCTTGTAAAACAGGAGCGTGACCAGCAGCATCACACCGATGGAAACAGCGGCGGCAATGAAAGCATAGTCCCAGGAGATCGCACGCAGCTTGCCCGCCACGATGGGACCGAAAGAAGCTCCCACGTTGACCATGGCGTAAAAGATGCCGAAACCGAGCGTCTTGTTCGTCTTATCCGTCACCGCCCGGACGGTGCCGGAGATGAGCGGCTTGAAGATGCCCGCCGCGAGGCCGATACTGAGCATGGTAAGCGCAATACCGGAAAACGAACGCGTGAAAATCAGCAGGAGGATCGACGGCAGGTAAGCGAGGTAGGAAACGATAAGGACTTTCTTGAAACCAAAGCGGTCGGCAAAGGTGCCGGATATCACCGGGACCACGTAAGAAAAGAGCAGAAAGATGCTCTGCACGATCCCGAGCTGGGCCTTGGTATAGCCCAGGTATTCCATGTAAATGCCGAAACCCATGTAAATGCCGTAGTACGCAAAGCGCTCCAGCACTTCCACCGAGTTGGCCACCCAGAAGACGGATGGAAAGGACGTTCTCTTCTTCATACAGGACTGCTCACTGTGAAACGATACATGGGTTGGAAAATAGGAACAATCAACGAACGGTCAAAAGAAACAAGGATTTATTGTACGAAACACGTAGGAGGCGCCTCCCGGCGCCGAACAAATCCCCTCGATCAATCCACGTAGGAAACGCATCCCTGTGCAGAATGAAATCCATTTCTCGGATGTTAACCGGTCGGGATTAGGAAATCCCTCCTACAGGATCGGTCGAGATGTACACGTAGAAGGCGCCTCCCTGCGCCGAATGAAATCTTTTATGCGCGCTCAACCGCTTTGACCGTTTCGCGTAAACACCGCCACCTGCCAGAAGAAAAACTCTCTGTGAAAACACCGCCGGAAACCGCCCCGAATTATTTCTGCCTCCACCTCGCTTGTCGGATGCACGTAAACGCGAAACGTTTTACGTGTGACAAGCAGGAACATATTCAGCATGTTCACCATGAACCGCACCAGGGCCGTGCTCCGTGGATACACTACTCCATAAAGGCGCTTCGCCCGTTGCACGGAAGCGCCCACCAGCGACCGCATATCCTCGTAACAACATATCACGCGATCCAGGCTCACGACATCCGCCGCCTCTATTTCCGGGGCCAACGCCACGAAATCACCGTACAGGTAATTCACGTGCTCTTCGTGCCCGAGGCGGCGGGCTTCTTTCCGCGAAGCCTCAATATATGCCGCGGACGCGTCCACGTGCAGCGCCTTCGTTACTCCGTCGGCAAGCAGCGCGTGCTGTATCGCGCCGACCCCGCCGCCGATGTCGAGCAGTGTCGCTCCTTCCACGCCGTGTTTTTCCAGTGCAGTTATCAGAGCGCGGGTCGTTCGCGACGGACCCCTGCGACGGTATTTCCTGAGCTCCCGACGGGCGGTCTTTTCATCAAAGAGATCGTTGTAGTTCTGCGGTCTGCAACAGTTCATGATAAATTTTTACTCCTTTTCTCCTGGTCGAAAACGTATCAAGTAATTCGGGCGCTACTCTTCATCCCCCGGCAGTGAAACAAGGTACATCTGTATCGCGGCAAGCTCGTCTTTCGTCATAACCGCGAGACCTTCCCAGGGCATGTACTCGCTTTCCAACGTTTGCGTGGCATCGATAAAATCTTCCAGCGTCCAGTCGGACATGATACTCCCCATGGTAATACCCGCCGCGGGAGGTGCGGCCGGATTGGGACTCTTTCCTCCTGTCAGGTTCTCACCGTGGCAGGTACGGCATCCAAACAAACTGACAAGGTATTCACCGTATTCAACGCTCACTGCCTCGGAAACGATCGGCGGGCGTGGACCATCATGGTCGATGTTTTCGACGCTGAACACCTCTCCGAGCTGGCCGAGACCACTCAGCATGGTTCCGAGGAACGTAATATCCGGATCGGGCCATTTCTTATCAACCGGAGGAACCGTCTTCATATAAGCGATAATGGAACCCAGATCTTTATTGTTCAAGTAATAAAAATCACTTGACGGCATGACCATCAGCGGTTTGCCTTCCTTGTCCACCCCGTGGCGGATGGCGCGAATCCAGTCGATAACCGTGTACCCGGCGAGCCCGCCATCTCCGCTGGTTATATTCGATCCCGGAATGCTGCCAAGAGAAGGGTCGTCGAAGAATGTGGACCCGCCCAGGTCCCCGCCGTGACAGTGACGGCACAGAACATCAACCATGTGCCGACCGCGCTCCATGGACGCCGAATCGGACGGAACATCCACGGTTTCAACATCGATGTCATACGTTTCGTTCATCCGCGCCGTCGTACTGAAGTAGATAACCACGACAATCGCAACCAACGCCACGATCAAAACACCGATACCAACGGCGATTTTTTTCAGAATATTCATACTCTATTTTTCCTGTCTGGTTTTACATGGGTGGATTCACCGGATACACGCGTACACGGCGCAACGCAATTTTCTCAGTCTTTTCAAAATCCACGGGAACATAATGACTCTTGTCAACAATTGCAAGTTGTAAAATATACGACAGGCGACAAAGAATCATTCCACATTTTCATCGAAATGCCTTGATCGCAACCAGATAATTGATATATTGACATACGTAGATATAATTGGCTGTTGGGTCAAGGATGAATAGAAAACAATTCAGCAATATCGCCAAGGCGCTCTCCGATCCGCGGCGATTGGAGATCTTCAAGGTCATCGCCAAATCCAGGGAAATTTCATGCGGCGCGATCGCCGACAAGTTTCCCATCGGTCAACCGACCGTTTCGCACCATCTCAAGCTTTTAAGCGATTGCGGCCTGGTGTCCGTTCGAAAAGATGGACAACACAGTTTTTACTCCGCAGATCCTGATGTTTTCAAGGGATACATCAACGAGCTGTGGAAAGTGATCCCCGGTTCAGCTTCCGGGCATATCGAATCAGCATAACAGCACAGGGGGGGCGCACGATGGAAAACCCGCGGTCATAATATTGATATATGGATATTTATCGATGCATGAACGAAAATATTATTTATCTTTTGTGACTGGGATATCGCGCTGACGGCACGCCATTCTTATTCAATCGACACATAAAGGAGGACATACAAAATGGAAGAAACATCGACACAGAAAGCGAGCCACGAACGCTTCGTACCGCTGGTAGGAAGGATCC
>JALUUP010000062.1 GCA_027021285.1 Bacteroidota bacterium
GGCCTGGAGCGGGTTGCGGAACGGTCCCTGAGAACGGGAGCAGGTTCCGCTGCCGCACGCTGCCGGTTTTTCGTGACAGCATCGGAGCGGGTGGAAGAGGCCACCGGACGGTACACAGGCGTCCGGGGCTGGTAGAACTCGATTTCTATTTCTTCGGGCACCTGTACCACGGGCGTGCTGATGCCTGCTGTCAACAGGATGAGGAGGAACAGGGCATGGAAAACGATGGAAACACCCCATCCCCGTGCAGTGTCACTGCGCAGATCGATCATCTCCGTTCTCCGGTTCTGTCAACTTGGGTTGCGTGGTTGCGATGAAGAAACGCTCGGCGCCGATGCTCTTTGCCGCGTCGAGCACGAACACGGCGCGTTCAAGGGGCACGTCCTTGTCGCTGGATAAAACAACAACTTGCTCCTTCGGTTTGACGACGGTGCGCGCAAGAACGGACGCCAGGCTGTCGGCCTCCACCAACCGGGCGTTCACGTAAATCTCTCCTGAAGACACCAGCGTAACGTACACCTGTTTCTGTTCGGCGGCGGAACTGTATTTGGCGTCGGGGAGGCGCACCTTGATGCCGGAAGAGACGATAAACGAGGATGTGAGCAAGAAGAAAATGAGCAGCAACAGGACGATATCGGTCAGTGAAGAATAGCTGAACAACTTCAGAACCTCGTTGGTTTGCCGCAACTGGATTTTCATTGCCGCGCACCCCCGGTTTCTTCCTTTTTCTCGGTTAAAACGATGTCAAGGAAGTCGTTGCAATTTGCTTCCGTTTCCTGGACGAAGCGCGTTACGCGCGTTACGAGGTAATTGTACATGAAATACGCGGGGATGCCCACAATAAGACCGAAGGCGGTGGTCAGGAGCGCCTCCCAAATGCCTCCTGCCAGTAGGGTCGGGTTGACCAGTCCTTCGTGCGCCTCGATGGAGCGGAATGAAGCGATCATCCCGGTGACGGTTCCCAGGAATCCCAGCAATGGCGCCACACCGGCGATCGTGGCCAGGATGTCAAGCCTTCGTTCGAGATTGTACACTTCCATGCGGGCCTGCGCTTCCACCGAGTCCTTGATCATCTGGTGGCCGTGCCCGAGCTTCAACAAGCCGCCCCGCAGGATGTTGGACAGGGGAACGTTCAACTCGCTGCACATGGTCAGCGCCGCGCCGATATCACCTTTGTTCAGCACGCTCCGGATCTGGAGGATGAACTTGCTGCCATCCACCTTGATCTTAGTAAGCGTCCAAAGCTTTTCCACGATGATGGCGACAGCGATGAGCGAGCAGGCGAGGATGAACCACATGATGACGCCGCCTTTCATGAAGAGATCGAAGAAGGTCATGTGTTACTCCGGGTATGAATGGTTGTGCTTGACTTCGTGATTCGGAAAAAGAACGGAAACATCAACATTTCCGTGACGCGTTGGAGATACGACGGCAGCCGCGGGGCGTATTGCCATTCCGGCGGCAACCAGGCGTTCAGGTCGCCATGGATGTACAGCGAATACACGACCGTGGCGATCAGTCCAAGCGTGACCAGGATGACGAGAATGATCAAGCCGACGCTCCGTTCTCCGGGCGGGGAGTAGAATTGTTCGCGTTTCTTTCGATATTCGTTCGTATCATCGTCATGCGTCGTTGTTTCCGGTTTTGAATCAATGGTCGGCGAAATATCGGCCTCGCCTGTGTTCTTTTCAAGGCTGAAATCAGGAACCAGCGGAGCGGTGGCGGGGGGTACCTTCCATAGTTCACGATCCTGGAGCAAGGAGTCGGGGGTGAGCGTCGAAACAACGATTTTGTCAGTATCCGCCGTCTCGGGATTGACCTTATTCGGTTTCTCCTCGGTCTCGGCTACCGGTTCTGTAATCTCGATAGCAGCGTCGTGGCGTTCGACCTCGTCAACGTGTTCAGCGTCGTGCGGGTGCGTTGTGCTATCCGATTCCATTTCCGGTTCGAAGATTTCCGGCTCGAAAGCCAGCGGTCTGGTTCCCTCAAGCGGAACATTTACTCCCGTGCCGTTATCCGTTTGCGGTGCAGTCTCTTCCCGCTCTTTTGTGGCGATTTCGTCGTCACGCGGAAGCTCGATTACGGGTTTTTTCAGCTCCACCGACCTGCTACCTTGCCAGGTCACTTTCAGGCGCCCGTCGCTGGCGGTCTCCAGGCCCAGCTCGGCGACGACTTCTTCGAAAACTTCATAGATGTCGATGTCAGAACGGGGACGCCTCCGATGCATGGCCAATGCCTCGGAAGGGATAAAACCTCCTTCGTCTGCTCTCCTTGTCCTCGACGCGGATTTCTTCATACGGTTCATGATGTTGTTCTTTAGTTTCGCGTGGGGCTTGAATCCCACGACGACCCTGTCGTCTTGCTTCCGCACGTTCCAGGAGCCTATGCCGGGAATGAGCACGCTGCCGGTGTCTTCGAGAAGTCTGGGGATGATGCCCAGCAACTGGTCCACGAAATCGTCGGACCGCTGTTCCGTGCTCTGCTCTGGAGGGGACTCGGGTTTGCTCATGTGCGCGGGCTCGTCCACTGTGGCGGAGATTCGAGTTCGTCGCGGGCGCTCGGAGCGGGTTTCGCCTTATCGCGCCGGCGTTTCTCTTCCAGGCGCCGCAGAAAATCCCGCGTCGGGACGAACCGGATTTCTCCGCCGTTTTTTCCCTTTTTCTTGCGGTCCAGGTAAAAGGTCCCAAAGTTCTCGATCTTGACTTTGTGCTCCTTTGCCAGCCTGTCGGCGAGAGTCCGGCGGACTTCCCGAAGCATGGATTTCACCTCACGTGGCGGAATGCTCAGGCTTCGGCTCAATGCAAGGATGACGAAATCGTCGGCCATGGTTAGAGTCTCCACGAAATACCGCCGCCGGCAAACAACGGCCTGGCCTGGTAATTGTCCCAGACGACGTAGCGTGTATCGGTGATGTTCCTGGCTGCCAGGTAGACCGACCAATGGGCGGTGATGTCGTACGAAATCTCGAGGTCTCCCAACACGTAGGGGTCGAGTTCGGCTGTCCCGGTGTTTCGCTGTCCGACCAGGGACACGATGGCCGTGGCGGAAAGGCCGAAGGGAAACCGGTGCTCGTACGACAGCGATCCACTGTAAAGCGGGAGGTATGGGAGCCGCGCATCGAGGGCCTCGTTGCGCGATTCCTGGATGACAATGCTGCCTCGAACGAGGCCGTTTTGCCACACACGGCCGAAACCTTCGAGACGGAAACGAAAGATCCTCGTGACACCGTTGTAAGCGACGTCCCAGCGATCCACCAGTGTGGTTGTATCGAAATAGTGAAGACGGTTCGCAATGTCGTAGGAAATTTCCGCCCGGAGGCCGGAGAGGACGCGGCGGTCGAATTCCAGGCCCAGAGTTACGCTGACCGGTATTTCGTCCGGACGGAGTTCCACGTCGCCGGACAAGTACGGGTTTTCCTGCAGCAACGTGGTGTACGTGTTACTGGTGACGCGCGGCGAGAAGGCCAGGTAGCTTCTCCATTCTCTCCCCAGCGCGTACCTGATGGAAGCCTCCGGGTATATCCGCACCGAAGTGGGGAGGATAGTGCCGTTAAACACATACATGGTTGCTCCTCCGGTCACGATCAATTCCCGCGTGACTTCCCAGCTTGATCCCGCCCCGAGGCGGAAAAACACCGGCGTGGAGGAAGGGCCGTAACCGGGAGCGTATGGATTCACTTCCAGCGCAAGCCTTGCGTATGGATGCAAGCTCTCGTATCGCCGATCGATGGCCATGTCCACAAAAAACCTGTTCTCGGAGGGGGATAATTCTTCCGTCGTGGTCATCGCGGAAGCGCTGGTCATGTCCGTCATGAATAGATGCCGACCCCCGGCGGTCACGGTGTAATTGAACAAAGCGTTTTGTCGCGACAGTAAATCTACTTTGTAGGAAAACAGGTCCGTGGAACGCCTGGTCAGTGTGTCCCGGCGAATGTCGTTTGCGAAAAGGGAGTACCGGCGTGCGCTGAAATCAACCGCTCCCTGGATGCGCGACCGGGACAGGAGGTTTCCCTGTCGGAACGGGAACCAGGAGCCCGCGCCCAGTCCGAAGGAAGCGACAGTGTAATCGGTGTTGTTGCGGTATCCGTTTGCGGCTTCCA